>JBFYNP010000087.1:0-26498 GCA_041304325.1 Candidatus Bathyarchaeota archaeon | reverse complement strand
TACCGGAATCAACCACAGAACATTGAGATCATATTAAAATCAAATTAAACAAGAAGCAATAGCGCCGAGTAGAACTGCATCCCCACCCATCGGTGTAACCACAATATTTGGGCATCTGTTGATCAGATATTTACCAATCTTATCCCGGATAGGATTCATAATGAGGTCAACGTTGTTAAGAACCACACTCCCGCCAACAGTAATGAGCTCAGGGTCGAAAGCGTTAACAATATCCGCAAACCCCACCGCGTTTACCTCACCTATCTCGTTAACGATCATTTCCGCGGCATTATCCCCCTTTTGAGCAAAAGAGAATAGCTGCTCCGCTGTCAAACTAGACAGTTCAGGTCCAGCGACATCGAACAATCCGCTTTCTGTAATACCCCGTTTTTTCACCAAGTACCTGGCATATCTAGGAATATTGGATCCGCTGCAAAAGGCCTCCCAATGCCCCCTGCATCCACACCCGCAAATTATCTCGCTCCAGGGATCAATTATCAAGTGACCGATCTCTGGAGCATTCCCATCCTTACCTCTAAGGAGATTACCGTCTACAATAGCCCCACCTCCAAGTCCTGTGCTGATGGTAACATAGAAAATGTTCTCCAATCCCCTACCCGCACCAAATCGGCGTTCACCGATTACAGCGGCTGAGCAATCGTTTAATAGCTTCACAGCTACACCGAACTCTTCACGCAGAGGTTTAATGATAGGGATGTTCTTGAACGGATAGTTAGGTGTGTTAGTTATAACGCCTTCACGGTCATTCAAAGGACCTATTGAACCTATTCCGATGGCTTCAGGCTCGATATTTAGTTGATTAATTAATCGTATAATTTGTTTTGATACTCCTAATGAACCGTGTAGTCTATCCGTCTGCTCATGAAGCCTCAACTCTAAACCATGTTCATCGCCCGAAGCGACACGAATATTTGTGGCTCCAATATCCACAGCAGCGAACAAAGGAAATCAAATGAAAAAACACTTGAGAGAGTAAAAACTTAGCACCCAAAAGTCAAAAATCAATTAAATTTTGATGCAAGCAAAACCTACTTTTTAAAAAAATACTTAACCTACCCTGAGTGCATATCTGAAAAAAAAGAGTTTACTTCTTGATTATAGTTGTCTTCAGGGTTCCCATTGGTTCAACAATAGCTTCTAGAACATCTCCGGGTTTGAGGAACTTGTCGGGCGCCGTCTTTCCATCAATCCTCGGTGTTGTATCCATTGCAGTACCGCTGCAGGTTCCTCCACAGATGACATCGCCGGGGTATAGACTCATGTCACGGGTTATCCATTGGATCCACCATGGATATTTTCGGATGATGCTCGACATGCTACCGTTTTGCTTGATCTTTCCGTTCACCTTCTGTACTAGTTTTAGTTTGTAGACATCATCGATCTCGTCCTTGGTGACGATGCATGGTCCCATTGGTGCGCATCCGTCGAAATTTTTTCCGAAGAAGATACCGTCTGGGCCGCCCTGTCCGCCCCCATCTCTGGTGCTTAGGTCATTAACGATGGTAAAGCCATAGATGTAGCTTTCACCGTCGGCCTCTTTGATATCTTTCCCTTGTTTCCCAATGACTGCACCTACCTCAACTTCATAATCAAGGCGTTGAGTCCTAGTAGGGTATGGAACCTCAGCGTCAGGTCCCACTACGTTTCGACTCTGCTTCCAGAATCCCCAGGCGGTATATGTGCCTGCTTCAACCTGTTTCTTGATATCCTCTACAGTTGTTGGTCTTCCGAACATCTTCGAAGCATCAGCTGAGTGATCATAGAAGTTTGCTCCTGCCATGATGATGCGGGAGCCAAGGCTTGCAAGTGGTGCATGTAGCTTCTTTCCTTCGTGAACGAGTTTTTCACCTTTAACGCCAATTTTATTCTTTTTTGCGTAATTTGTAGCTTTTTTCGCTTCCTTTAGACCCTCTTCTCCTTCTTCAATGAAGGCTAGGAGACAGCTTGGTACTTTGGCGTCTGCCTTTGAGTAAGGCCGTACTTCACCTTTTTCAGCGAGGTAAGAAGCATATGCATAGTTCAAGTCTACGATAGATCCATCTTCTTGGAGGGCTCCCAGTCTTTTATGGGTGCCATAGATTACGAGCTTCATGTTTATCTCGTAAATATAGGATCATGCGTGCTTTTTAAAACCGAGTACAATATTCGCCCCATGTCATTCTGATGTTTCCGTATATTGACAAGTGTATTAGTTAAAATTATTTAGTTAAACTGAGGTAAGCGTAGTATTTATGTGGAAATACGTGTAAGAACTTGATAAATATTATTTCAGATAAATACGTAAAGGATTAAACCTACACCCCGTATCCCTAGCGTGAAGTCATCAGGCGATTTCCCAGATGATGGAGATTAGATTTCATGGAAGGGGCGGTCAAGGTGCCGTCACCGGGGTACGTCTTCTCGCAACTGCGCTGTTCTATGAGGGAAAGTTCACACAGGGCATCCCCATGTACGGCACAGAGAGAAGAGGAGCCCCCGTTGTTTCATTCCTCAGGATCGGAGAGGCAAGGATCAATGAACGTGACCTCGTCCACGAACCGGACATGGTTGTAGTTCTTGATCCCCTCCTCGGCAAGAGTGTACCAGTTACGGATGGATTGAAGAAGGGCGGGCTCGTCCTGATCAACCACCCTAAAGGCGGAACAGAGACAGGACTCGGTGGGCCATTTAGAGTTGCAACTGTAGATGCTACGAAAGTCGCGATGGAGATCATCGGGCGACCCATAACAAATACAGCAATCCTGGGAGCCTTCGCAAAGGTCACAGGAATGGTGAAGCTTGAGTCTCTTGCAGAGGCTGCAAGACACCAGTGGGAGCCACGTGTCGCTGAAATTAATATTAAGGCAATGCAACGCGCCTACGAGCTAGCAAATGCGCCGGTTGATGTATCAAAGGTCAAAGCTGATGAGGTTGTTGAGCAGACTCGCGTTCGAAAAGCAGGTGACCGAGATGTTTCAGGATGGCGCCTTTACCGACCTGTATTCGACGAAGCGAAATGTGTTGGATGTCGTCGCTGCTATATTTTATGCCCTGAAGTCGCTATCGGCATGAAAAACAACAAGGCAGTGGTAAACTACCAGTACTGCAAAGGCTGCGGTATCTGTATGGAGGAGTGCCCAACCAAGGCTATAGCTTGGGTAGAGGAGAAAATCTAGGAGGCATAAATTATGGTTGATAAATTTGAAGTAATGGTCGGCAACAAAGCCGTAGCCTATGTCGCAAAGCTTGCGCGAGTTAAATTTATCTCTGCTTTCCCTATCACACCACAGACGACCATAGTTCAGTATATCTCGGACATGATCGCAAACGGTGAGATAGATTCCGAGTACGTCACCACAGAAGGAGAGCTGACAGCTCAAGCTTCAGCTCTTACTGCAACTGCGGCAGGTGTTCGCAGCTTCACAGCTACTGCAGGTCCTGGCGTACTCTACATGCACCACCCGATGCACGCTACAAGCAATGCACGTCTTCCTCTTGTTATGGCGATCATGCACCGTGGCGTAAAAGGTATGCAGCCTGACCACACTGACATGATGAGCCAGCGTGATACCAGTTGGATTATGTTAGAGTGTGAGAACAGTCAGGAGATTCTGGACACGGGGATAATGGCCTACAAGATCGCTGAAGATGAACGCGTCCGTCTCCCAGCCATATTTGCTGGCGACGGATATATCCTCAGTTACACCGATGAGCCGGTTGAGATACCTGATCAAGCAAAGATCGATGCTTTCCTACCCCCGTACAAAACAACTTATCCTCTACTACCTGAACAAGGTCCTGATAATCGAAGAGCTCAGATGGCTCTCTGGGGATTCGGTATGGATGAGCAAGCCCGTTGGAAGATCCAGCAGGACGCAATGGAAGCGGCGAAGAAGGTCATAAAAGAAGTTAACACGGAGTACAAGAAACTCTTCGGTCGAGGATACGGCAACGGCCTTATCGAGGAATATAAAACAAAGGACGTAGACGCTGTATTGGTTGCAATGGGCACCATCGCTTCTACCGCCCGCACAGCTATCGATAAGCTCCAAGCAGATGGTAAGAAAGTTGGGCTAGTGAGATTGAAGGCTTTCAAACCATTCCCTGCAGAAGAGTTCCAGAAAATCGCACCCAAAGTCAAAGCTATGGGCATCATCGACCGTAACATAAGCTGCGGTTCAGGAGGAATCTGTTTCAGCGAGATCAGAAGCTCAATCTACGATGTAGAAGAGAGACCAAAAACATTAGAGTTCTATGCAGGTCTAAACGGAAAAGAAGTCCGAGTTCAAGACCTCATCAAGATGGGTGAAAAGACCCTCAAAGCTGCCAGCGGAGCTAAAGTGACTCCCTTGGTGGAGTGGGTGTAGGAGGAGAGTTGAATGAGTAAGCCAGTTCCATTAGTTAAACTCGATGAGAAAGAGTACATCGAATCCGCTAACCAGGCATGCCAGGGATGCACCGGTGCAACCGTTGCCCGAATCGTAGGTAAAGTCTTAGGCGGCCAGATGGTCCGTCAGGAGGTCGCATGTTGTGGACCCGCCTTCGGTAACCTCTACCAACCCAGCATCTACGCTGAGATCTTTGAAGGTGCAGGGGCTATGATGACTGGGCTCAGCAGAGCATTCAAGAGAATGGATCGTGACGATGCTATCGTCACTGGAATTATTGGTGATGGAGGAACCTTCGATATAGGCTTCCAAGGCCTCTCAGGAGCCGCTGAACGAAACGAGAACGTCCTCTGGGTCTGCTACGACAACGAGGCGTATATGAACACCGGTGGTCAGCGAAGCAGCGCCACTACAAAGTACGCTCAGACTACAACAACTCCCATCGGAGAGTTTAGCAGAGGTAAAAAGGAGCGCCGCAAAAACGTCGCAGCACTTGTTGCGATGCACCATGTACCCTATATGGCTACCGCAAGCGTCGCATACCCCGAAGACTTAATCGGCAAACTAGAATACGCTAAGAAACTAAAAGGGTTCAGATTCATCCTAGTCTCAGCGCCATGCCCCACAGGATGGCGTACCGAACCCCAGTACGCCGTAAAAGTTGCTAAAGACATGGTCCTCAGCGGAATGTGGCCTCTATACGAGGTTATTGACGGCGAGAAGTTGAAATTAACCTTCAAACCGAAAGAGCCACTAAAGCCTGTTAAGGATGTCCTCAAGATTCAGGGCAGATTCCGTCACGTTACAGACGACGAGGTGAAAGAACTCCAGGATGAAGTATCAGCTTATTGGAAGAGGCTCGTCGAGAAGGATGGCGGCCCCTTCTTCTAAACTTCTATTATTTTTTAAAACCTTCTATTTTTCTATATACTGTTGTTATAGTTATATTTTTAGCTAATTTGAAATCGATTATTTGGTCACATATGTTTACATATTTATTATTCATACTGGCATAAACAATATATGTTGTTAATAGAATAATTACTGATGCTTTCCTTCAGCCTTTTTTGGGCTAACATGGCATGTAAGGTGATTAGATGGTGAAGATACTACTCGTAGGACTTAGTGGCTGCTCTGGATGCCAGGTGGCAGCTGTGGGATTACATGAGAAACTCCTCAGCATACTAACTACTAACGAACTTGTGTATGCTCCTACTCTGATGGATGCGAAGGAGATACCGGAAAAGATCGATGTAGCAATTATTGAGGGTGGACTTCGAACTATACATGAAAGAGAAACTGCGGATAAGATCCGGCGGAATTCAGGTTTAGTCATTACCCTAGGCTCATGCGCTTGCTTCGGTGGGATTCCTGGACTCGCCAACCTTAAGGAAGGTAAGAAACTTCTAGAATTAATATACTCGGAAATTAAAGGAACAGTGAAGGGTCCACAGCCTATTTTAGATGAAATGTTGCCTGAACAAGTGCCTATTTCTTCAAGAATTAAGGTCGATTTTGCTATACCCGGCTGCCCACCCGAGTTCGGAGATATTGCATACATTCTAACAACACTTCTTAGCGGAGGTACACCAGAGCTTTCCAAAACCGATGTCTGTGAGAAATGTCCTCTAGAACGAATTGGAATATATGCTCCTCAACTACAGCGGATCTACGAAGGAGTGCCAAAACCCGGCAGATGTCTCCTTGAACAGGGGTATCTTTGCATGGGGCCTGCAACTTTTGGTGGTTGTGGTGCGCCGTGTCCAGCTGCGGGTATGCCCTGCGATGGTTGTCGAGGACCAACTCTTAAAAACAGTGATCAAGGATTGACGATGCTTGATGCTCTAGCTAGTCTTACGAAAGAACTTAGCCAGAATTTCAGTCTTAGTCAGAATGCTGGCACACTCTATCGTTACACGTATGCTACATCTGATCTCGCAAGAGTTCTAAAAGGAGGTATTAAGAAGTGACAGAAACCATTATTATCAATCCTCTTACACGACTCGAAGGTGCTGGAAAAGTAAAGATAGATATTGAAGCTGGAGTTCTGAAGGATCTTCAGTTCAGTGTAGCTGTAGGTCCCCGATTCTTCGAATATCTACTTATTAATAAACAGGCGGAGGATGCTCCTCGCATCACAGAGAGAATTTGTGGTATCTGTTATGTAAATCACCACTTAGCTTCCGTTAAAGCGGTAGAGGATGCATGGGAGATTGAGGTACCGGAAGTTGCTGTTCTTCTTCGAAGAACTTTGAACGCTGCAAGCTTTATTACTAGTCATGCCCTTCACCTTGCGTTTTTAGCTCTTCCTGACCTTATTGATATTAAGAGCCGAAGTGTAATCGGTGTAGCTAATGCTGACCCTGCATTAGCACAGGCTGCGCTTCACATTCATGAATATGGTAATAGAGTCGTTCAAGAAATAGGCGGTAGAGTAGTTCATACAGTCACATCCGTTCCCGGAGGCCAAACCAAGGGTATTACCGGTGAAACCCGTTACAAACTCCTCCGCGAAGGAAGAACAGCGATGGGAGCTGCTAGAAAAATTGCGGACGCTTTTTTCAGTATCTACGAGAAACGTGTTGCAGACCCTGATGAGTATATGAGTGTTGATGCTCCATACATGGGGCTTGTCAATAGCGAGGGTGGCTACGAACTCTATGATGGTGATATCCGAGTTCGTGGGGGGGATGGCAAAAATATCTTCCAGTTCCCAGCTAAAAAATACGACGAATACCTAGAGGAGACAACAAGTGAACATAGCTTCACAAAAGTCAATTATCTAAAGGACAGGGGGCCCCTTAGTGGCCAAACTCGTGTTGGTCCATTAGCCAGAATGAACGTTATCGACAAGCTTCAATGGGGAAAAGCAGCTGAATACCTCAAGATATATGATCGCCTCTTCGGAAGGCCAAGTGGAGACACAGCGGCCTATAACCTAGCACGCACTGTGGAGCTTATCGCGGCAGTCGAGGAAGTACTTGATGGTCTTGGGAATATTATGATCACTGAGGAGAAGACCCGGGAACCAGTGAAAGCGAAAGCCGGAGTAGGATATGCTTTCGTCGAGGCTCCTCGAGGATTACTTTATCATAGTTACGATATTGACGAAAAAGGGATCATAAAAGCAGCTAACATTGTTGCACCTACCACCTTTAACCATAAACCAATAGAAAGAAACCTAGAACTATTTGCTGAGAAGAACGCAGCTGCGTTCACATCTGCCCAAAAGCGCGACGATGCTATGTGGGGAATCGAAAAGATCGTACGCTCATATGACCCCTGCCTAAGCTGCAGCGTGCATATGGTAGATGTTGATCTAACGGTTAATGGCGAAAATTACAGTAATAGGAGAGAACAATAATGAGTGTAGTAATTTTCGACACATTCGGAGAGACTCTGAAAGAGAAGCTAGATATCGATGCATTAGAAAAATACGTGCAAACTATTCCAGATGTACTTGTTACTTATCAAACGCCAAGACTTAATCAAGTAATTATGGTTGAAAAACTAAAAAAGGCTCAGGAAAAGTTTGGCTCTAAATCATTGAAAGCCGTAGTAGCTGTCACTGGATCTAGGGCTCGAATTGAGGAACCTCTAAAGAAAGCTTTGGAGATAGTTGAACTAGACTCTAACCTACTAGTAGTTACAAATGTTAGAGAGCAATGTGCACTAGTACACGATGATAAAGCAGAAGCAACTGATAAAGCGAAAGCGCTTCTACGAATCGCTTTGGAGAAAGCCCGAAACGTTACTCCTTTAGAGCGAAAGACCGTTCAACGATTCAATGAAGTTCTCATCATCGGTGGAGGTGTTACAGGTATCCAGGCGGCCCTTAATCTATCAAAGATTGGGTTAATGGTTCATCTCGTCGAGAGAGAACCCACAATCGGCGGCATGTTACCGCTACTAGGGAAAACTTTCCCAGAGGACAGCTGTGCCATTTGCATCGGTGGTCCAAAAATGATGGACGTAGGGAACGAGCCAAACATAAAACTTCTAGATTACAGCGAAGTCGAGGCTGTGATCAAAATGCCTGTCGGCTACAGAGTGCATATTCGAAGGAAACCTCGATACATAGACCGGGAGAAATGCATAGCATGCGGTCAATGTACTGAAAGGTGCCCTGTTTCAGTTCCCGATTCAGTTAATGGATATATAAATACAAGAAAAGCTGCGTACATACCTCACGCAAACTCAATCCCTCGAAAACACCTCATTGACCCAGACGCTTGCCTTTACCTCACAAAAGGAAGCTGCCGATTATGCGAGCGTGTTTGCCCCAATCAAGCTATAGATTTTAACCAGACCGATACATTCCAAGACATTTATGTTGGTTCAATAATTGTTGCAACTGGTTTTGACAATTTTAATCCTAAAAATCACCAAAAATTCGGCGCCAATAACCCAAATGTTATTGATCAATTCCAGCTTGCCAGGTACTTGGACGGTGAAGGTCCAACAGCTGGTGTATTAAGTAGACCTAGTGATGGAAAAAAGCCTAAAAAAATAGTTATGATCCAATGTGTCGGGAGTCGAGACCTCGAAATTAACCCCTATTGCAGCAGATACTGCTGTATGGCTGCGATGAAACATGCGGAAGAGATCAAACTACATCATGGAATGGATACTGATGTTACAATACTATTCAAGGATATCCGTGCCGGTGGAAAGTACTATGAAGAGTTTTATAATAAAGTTAAAACTGTAGGTATCCATTTTATCCATGGTAATCTAAACCAGGTGATACCTAGCACAGATGGAAACTTGGTAGTCGATTATATCGACGGGAAAGGAGTTCAAAATAGTCTTGAGAGCGATCTAGTAGTCCTAAGTACAGGCATGGTTCCCAGCCAAGGGTCCTCAGATTTAGCTGAAAAGCTTGGGCTCGAGCTCGACAGATACGGATTTTTTAATGAAGTAGATATTAAAGTTGGAAGCACCATAACCAAAAACCCAGGGATTTATATTGCAGGTACATGCCACGCTCCAAAGGATATTCCGGAGTCAATAGCTCAAGCAAATGCAGCTGCTGCGATGGTTGGGTTACATCTCCTACGTGAGATGGACACATTGAAACCATCCTTATCTCCTAATGTTGATAAGACCTTATGTGGTAGATGTGGGGTGTGCGTTGAGGTCTGCCCTTATAAGGCGATCACAATGCCAAATGAAGGGCCTGTAAAATTCGATAACGCCCTTTGCCAGAGTTGTGGTCTTTGTATATCTAGTTGCCCAACAAGAGCGTTAGATAACCCTAATTTTGGATTCAGTCTAATAGAAGCAGAGGTTAAAGCCGCTTTAGATAATGCAGATCGATCGAATCCAAATGTTATTGGGTTCCTCTGTAACGATTGTGGTTATCGCTTACTTGATGCAGCCGGGGTTTATGGCTCTAAATATTCTACAGCCTTCAAACCAATCTACGTCCCTTGTATGAGCTCTGTAAGTCTACGTCATATCGTTGGAGCCTTAGACAATGGCGCTGATGGTGTGATGCTTATTGGCTGTGTTAAAGATCGATGCCATTTCGAGAAAGGCGTGGATCACGCAGAAGGACAACTTAGAATCCTCGAGAAGCTCTACGATGATATAGGCAGAAAAATGCCTATCAGAGTTCTGAAGAGCTGTGGTAGTATGCTTGAACAATTCATCACAGAGTTGGACGGCTTGATGAAACAGATTGAGGAGGGAGGACCATGAGCGCAAATAAAGAAGATCCTAGGATAGGTGTATACGTCTGTAGATGCGGTCTCAACGTCGCGAAGAGCATCGATACCACAAGTCTTACTGAGTATGCCGTCAAGCTTCCTGGGGTTGTATATGCAGAAGAAAGTGAGTTCGCTTGTAGCGACCTGGGTGTTAAACAGATTCTAGAGTCTATTATAGAGAATAAAATTAACCGTGTTGTCGTCGCTGGATGTTCACCGTGGCTTCATGAAACAACATTCCAGAGAATGATGGAGCGGGCTCACCTCAACAAGTACCTTCTCGAGATCGCGAACATACGTGAGCAGGTCGCGTTCCTTTATCCCAATCAGATACTGAAAGCGACTGAAAAAGCAAAGTTTATGATAAAATCAGCAGTGGAACGTGTTGCAACACTTGAGGAGATTGGGAAGACTACTGTGAAGCTCCAACGAAGCGCTCTTGTCATCGGAGGAGGCGTTGCAGGAGTAGAGGCAGCCAAACGCCTCGGTGACCTAGGTATTGAGGTCTACCTTGTTGAGAAGACTCCATTCATTGGCGGAAAAGCCCTTCAGCTAGGTAGTGTTTTCAGCACCGACGACTGTGGAACCTGTATAAGCCCATGTGGAAATGAACTCCATCGACGCTGCTTCTATAGAAACCCTATAGCTAATCACGCTTATGTTAACATCCTGACCAGTACTCAAGTGGAGCACCTGGAAGGTCATATGGGTAACTATAAAGTTACACTTACCACGAAACCTCGGTTTGTAAACCAAGAACTTTGTATGGGCTGCGGAAAATGCGCAGAGGTCTGTCCCGCTGAAACTCCTAACCCGTTTAACTTCGGTTGGGATCGTCGTAAGGCGGTGTACTTGCTGAGTGATCAAGCTCTACCTAGAGTCTATGCCATCGATGAAGGTGTATGTATACGATGCGGTAAATGTTCTGATGTATGTCCTGTTAAAGCTATAGAGCTTGATGAAAAGCCTCATGAAACTATTATCACAGTTGGCGCGATAATCGTCGCAACTGGGTTCGATACATTCGATCCGAAGGGGATGTATGAATTCGGAGAGAACCCTAACGTCATAACCCAGCTACAGCTTGCCCGTATGCTCGATATGAGTGGTCCAACTCATGGTAAAGTCATTCGACCAGGAGATGGTCAGGAGCCCAATAGAATAGCAATGATACAGTGTGTTGGAAGCCGAGATCCAAAGGTTCACGAATACTGTAGTAAGATCTGCTGTGGTATCGCAGTTAAACACGCCACCGCAATTATGGAGAGGTATTCGGAAAAGGGAATAGTGATAATAAATAAAGATATCCGTCTTACCGGTAAACATTATGAAGATTATTATTATCGGGCAAAAGACCAAAACGTCGGATTCATTAGAGGAGATGTAGTACAGACTGAAACGATGTTGGATGGATCCATAAAAATCGATGTTAAAGATGAATATGGAGAAACCAATCCTATCCACGTTGACTTACTTGTTCTCAGCACCGGGGTAGAGCCTTCAAAAGGAAGCCAAGAGCTAGCCCAAATTCTTAGAATCTCTAGATCAAGCGACGGATTCCTCGGAGAACGCGGACCAAAACTAGAACCTCTTGATACAGTTGCTGACGGTATATTTATCGCGGGTGCTTGCCATGGACCCAAAGATATACAGGAAACCGTAACACAAGCCTTAGGCGCAACTGGAAGAGTTGCCTCCATGTTAATGCGTGGAGAAATAGAAATTGACCTCGCAAAAGCGTGGGTTGACGAGAAAATCTGTATCGGCTGTGGCGCCTGTGCTAGTGTATGCCCCTTCAAAGCGATTGATTGGAGTGCCTTCGGTGAACCCGTCGTTAACGAAGCTGCATGCGAGGGTTGTGGGATCTGTGCGGCAGTTTGCCCCGTCTCAGCAATGCAGCTTCGCCACTATAAGGATAACCAGATCACACCCAAAATAGAGTCATTGCTAACTCCCAAATGGCTAAGTGAGGAGAAGAAAGATGAACCTGTAATCATAGCTTTTGCTTGTCAATGGTGTAGTTACGCAGCTGCTGATGCCGCTGGTAATATGGGTATGGAGTACCCTGAGAACATTCGAATAATTCGTGTGCCTTGCACTGGTCGTATAGATGCACTCCATGTCTTAGATGCTTTCAAACATGGTGCTGACGGAGTCATTATTAGCGGATGTTTACCCTCTCAATGCAACTATATAACTGGAAATCTCGAAGCAATCGACCGTGTCGACATAATGAAGAAGACACTTGACGTTCTTGGAATAGGGGGAGAGCGTCTTGATACAATTTTTACGAGTGCTTGTATGCCAACTTGGTTGGTGACCATGTTCACAGACTTCACAGATCGGATCCGGAAGCTAAATGAAGCCAAGAAAAAAGAACTAAACTCCATGCAAGTTAAGAACTGATTATTAATGAGTTTTTAAAAAAGGATGTTTGTTTTACTCACTGATTAGGCAGGTGAGTGTTGAGATGACTCCACTCATGTTTCTGAGGTTTGTTACTATACGTTTAATCCCCATAGTAGTGGAATCTTCGCATAATGCGTAGGCGTCGTAAGGACCGTATATCAAGTTTGCCTCAAAGACACCGGGGTGTTTTTTGATTTTATTGAACAGGTCTGTATCAGTCGGCGACTTCGTCTTAAGCAGAATCAAAGCCTTCTCCATAAACGCCACAAGCAATAATTATGGAGTTTATACTATAAATACATTTGCCGGATATTTTTATAATCACTTTTTTTAAAATGAAATCCTCCCCTAGTTTTTTGATATAACTTCTTTGATCACGTTAAAAGTTGTCTTGCTTAACTTTTCTGGATAAATTTAAATCATTTAAGACCCTATTTGTTTTTTGATCTATATGGAGCAGGCACTTCTTTTAATCTCATTGGGGACTGGTTTCCAGAGAGAGACAATAGATAAAATACAACAGATATCCGGAGTGGATAACGCCCACTTCCTTTATGGACACTATGATATGTATGCAATGATAAAAGCTAAAGACAAAGATTCTATGAGAAATGCTGTGTTGAAGATCCGTGAAATGACTGGAATAAAATCAACAGTTACATGCAATGTTCTACAGCAATGAGCGCTGTAGTAAATGGAAAGCCTCTTATTCTTAAATAAAAGGAACTTAGCCTACGATTAGTAGTGTCGTTGTGGATTGCACCGAAGGATAGCCTCTTATTTCCATGACGAGTTTTGTCATATCAAGCGATCGATTTACCTCTGCAATCATGTAGATATCATACTCTCCGAATGTCATTCCAGACTCCTTTACTTCGGGTTTCTCTTTGACACTCGCCAGAACTTTTTCTATGCAGTCTTCCCCGAGGCATTCAATTTTTAGCAGAATTAACGCTTTCTCCATATCTGATCAATACTATAAAAGATTCTAAATATTTAACGTTATTCAGGTAGATTTTTGATCTTCTTTGACTTAAGATAATCATGGATGGACTGGGCTGCAATCTTTCCCGCACCCATAGCGCTTATTACAGTAGCTGCCCCACTTACGACGTCTCCTCCTGCATAGACTCCAGGTATACTAGTAGCCATTGTTTCTTCATTTACAACTATAGTTCCATGTCGTGTAGTTTTGAGATCTGGTGTAGTTTGTTGAATTATCGGGTTTGGGGATTGGCCGATAGCTACGACAGCGGTGTCAATATCTATGGTGTACTCACTTCCGATGATAGGTTCTGGGCGTCTTCTACCAGATGCATCTGGTTCACTGAGTTTCATCTGGATACATTCTACTTTCGTTAGGAATCCGCGGTCGTTTCCTATGAAGCGTGTGGGATTGTTTAGGAGGCGGAATTCGACTCCTTCCTCTTCAGCATTCTCTATTTCTTCATGTCTAGCAGGCATCTCCTCTTTACCTCGTCGGTAGATAATGTAGCTTCTTTCTGCTCCCAGTCGGAGTGCGCATCGGGCTGCATCCATTGCAACGTTTCCTGCTCCAATTACCCCTACATTTTTTCCTACGCGAATAGGCGTATCATATTCCGGGAACCTATAAGCTTTCATTAGGTTAGTTCTTATCAAGAACTCGTTAGCAGAATAAACACCTTTGAGATTCTCTCCTGGAATGAGCATAAAATTAGGTAGCCCTGCACCAGACCCGATGAAGACAGCATCGTACTTTTCCTGTTCTAGTAATTCCTGTATTGTCGATAAAAGCCCTATAGTCGAGTCTAGGCGTAGCTCGACCCCGAGACTCTGTACATATTGAACCTCAGTTTGCACTCTCTCCTTCGGGAGCCTGAACTGAGGGATTCCATACATCAGGACTCCTCCGGCGGTGTGAAGGCTCTCGAAGATTGTTACTTTGTGGCCTCGAAGTGCGAGGTCTGCTGCTACAGTTAGACCGCCGGGGCCAGAACCAACTACTGCGACTCTTCCACCCGTGAATGGGATATTTTTGCTCTCTATTTTTGTGTTATTGGTTTCCCAGTCTGCTGCATATCGCTCTAGTCTACCTATACCTACTGGATCACCTCGGAAGCCTAAAACACAAAATTTCTGGCACTGGGTTTCTTGGGGGCAGACTCGTCCACATACTGCAGGAAGGGCGTTCTTCTCCTTGATTTTTTTCGCTGCTTCAATATACTTTTTCTCTTTTATGAGGGAGATGAACTCTGGAATTGGCACAGATACTGGGCAGCCTTTCTTGCATTGAGGGTTTGGGCAGTTGAGGCATCTACTAGCTTCCTCTAAAGCCATTTCTTCTGTGTATCCTGTTGCAACTTCCTCGAAATTATGTACTCTGTCCTGTGGTTTCTGTCTCGGCATATCTACTTGGGGTTTCCTTGCTGCCATTTTGATCAGCTCCCATCAAATAGCACCATGGCTATCTTTTCGTTAGGGTTGTAGAATCTCATACGTGAGATAAGCTCGTCGTAATCTACTTTGTGACCATCAAAGTCGGGGCCATGAACACACGCGAATCGAGTTTCTCCGTTGACTGTAAGTCGACATGCACCGCACATTCCTGTACCGTCAACCATTATTGGAAATAAGTTTACCGTTGTGGGGGTTGAATAATGTTTAGTCATTTCAGAGACTGATCGCTGCATGCTTGTAGGCCCGATTGTGAAAACATGATTGAAATTATGCGTTTTTAATACATCATCGAGGAATTCTAAACTTTTATAGCCTTCTGATCCATCGTCTGTAGCTACGAAGATCTCATCACTAACTTTTTTGATATCTTCTATCAGAATGAGATGTTCTTTGCTTCTAGCGCCAACAATCGTAGTAATTTTATTGCCGGCGGCTTTGAATGCTTTAAGTTGGAATAGCATTGCGCCAGCCATCACTCCACCGCAGACGCATAGAATCTCACCGTAGTTTTGGATTTTTGTTGCATTTCCGAGTGGCCCGGAGAAATTTAGTATGTTATCCCCCTTGTTTAGCGTACTGAGAAGCTTTGAGCTTTTACCGACTTCAGCCCAAATGATCGTAACAGTGCCTGCTTTTTTGTCGGCGTCTGCTATTGTTATAGGGAACCTCTCTCCCTTCTCATGAACGCGAACAATTACGAATTGCCCAGGTTGGGATTTTGCAGCCACGGCTGGAGCTTTCACATCGAATAGCTTAATGTTCGGTGATAAGTCTTCCTTCCGCATTATTTCGTACATGACGATGTCATTCTATTTACGATTCATACTATAAAAAGTTGTATATTCAATATATACTCTGTAAAATAGTTATTTCCTTCTGAATCATTGAGTTAACAACTTGAAATATAGAAGAAAAATGGTTAATAAATAGTGTAAAAAACGGATGGTTTGATTTTAGATAATTAAAAAAAAGGTTGTAAAAGATTAAGCGTAAACGCCCTGTGCGATCATTGCGTCGGCAACTTTTAGGAAGCCTGCGATGTTTGCGCCCATGACGTAGTTTCCGGGTTCACCGAATATCTTGCTAGTCTCGTAAGCACTCTTGTGAATACCGATCATGATGTTGTGAAGCTTTGCATCGACTTCTTCGAAGCTCCAGAAGTATCGTTGGCTGTTCTGAGACATTTCTAGGCCACTTGTAGCGACACCTCCAGCGTTGCTGGCTTTACCGGGTGCATAGAGAACTTTGCCGTCCATGAGGACTTTAATTGCCTCGAGTGTGCAAGGCATGTTAGCGCCTTCGGTAACTGCCATGCATCCGTTGTCGACTAGTTTCTTTGCATCCTTGTCGTTAAGCTCGTTCTGAGTGGCGCAGGGGTACGCTAGATCAGCTTTCACATCCCATGGAGTCTTCTTAGCGACGTAGGTAACATCTTTGTACTTCTCAGCATATTCGCTGATACGGCCTCTCTTAACGTTCTTTAGCTCGAGTACGTATCCAAGCTTCTTCTCGTCGATACCCGCTGGGTCATAGATGTAACCATCGCTGTCGCTTAATGTGACTGCCTTCGCTCCTAGCTGGATTAGTTTCTGAACCGCGTATTGAGCGACGTTTCCGGAGCCTGATACAATAGCTGTTTTGCCTTTCATTACCTGTTTCTTGGTCTTGAGCATCTCTTCGCTGAAGTAGACTGCTCCATAACCTGTTGCTTCAGTTCTTGCGAGGCTTCCGCCAAATGTTATGCCTTTGCCGGTCAGTACACCTGTTCCATGAATGTTAGTGATTTTGCGGTATGCACCATACATGTAACCGATTTCCCGTGCACCGACACCAATATCGCCTGCAGGTACATCAATGAATTGACCTATGTGTTTGTACATCTCCAAAATGAAGCTTGTACAGAATGTCTCAACTTCGTTGTCAGTCTTACCCTTCGGATCAAAATCCGAGCCACCTTTTCCTCCACCCATAGGGAGAGTGGTCAAGCTGTTCTTGAAGGTCTGTTCGAAGCCTAAGAACTTCATGACTCCAAGGTTAACTGTTGGGTGGAAACGGAAACCACCCTTGTATGGGCCTATCGCGGAGTTGTATTGAACGCGATAACCTCGATTGACCTGGATCTTACCATCCTTATCTTTCCAAGGTACACGGAATTGAATGATCCTTTCGGGCTCCACGATTCGCTCAAGAATAGCGTTCTCCTTGTACTTAGGGAACTTTTTAATGGCGGGTTCAATGGTAGCCAGAACTTCATAAGCAGCTTGATGGAACTCCTTCTGAAGTGGATCCTTTTCCACTAGGGTCTTGTAGACGCTTTCAATATATTTATCCAAAAGGTCTCACGCCTCTCATAAGCTCACGCTATCTGGTATTTATTGCTATCCCTCTCTACATTAACGCGCCTGAATAAATACTAATCAATATAGTATTTATTATAAGTCGTAGATAATTTTGAGGTGATTTTCTAATAATGATGGAAAATTATATAATATAAATATATGTATTAAGAAATAAAGATGTATTTATCTTAAAACGTAGAATTTCTGTTATATTCTACTTGAGTTGATGTAATTATTTGACGATATGTTTAAATTCAATACGCTGAAATCGTAGGAGATGGTGTGTATAGGTAAAGTAGAGAACTATACATCCGCCAAGCCCCAAAATGGCAGATTTAGTGTGGGTTCTGACGATTTCTCTACAAAGTCTAGAATTTATCTCACGTTTGAGGGTCTTTGATGAATGGAGAGACGCTTATAGCGTTAACCGTTGGACTCCCGCCTATTGCGGGACTAGCGTGTTATGCTTTAAACAATAAGATAATACGTAGATTGATCGTAGCCGTAACGGCTCTGGTGCTTATAGGCTCATCAATTCTACTGTACACAGGTGGAGGATTCAGCTACGAGCCAGCTCCGATTACTGAAACCGTTGTGCTCGTGTTAGATCTATCGCTCCTGGCTTACTTCCTGTACTCTGGAGCTAAGTACCGAAATATCCTCGTGATCGGGTTATCAATTCTCCAGCTGCTTCCTGTTCTATATTTCGAGTTTGTGCTCCACGGTGCCTCTGTGGCTCCGATTCTGATTATTGATAACCTCAGTATACTGATGAGCCTCATCGTCAGTGTTGTAGGCTCCCTTATCGTTGTTTACGCTTTATCCTATATGGATGAGCATGAGGAGCACCTTCATATAGAGAAGAGCCAACAGAATCGGTTCTTCTTCTATATGCTTTTGCTCCTTGGAGCCATGTATGGCCTTATCTTCTCAAACAGCCTTTACTGGTTGTACTTTTTCTGGGAGATTACGACTCTGTGCAGCTACGAGCTGATCCGTCACGATAGAACAGAGATCGCTGTTAAGAATTCCCTAACGGCGCTTTGGATGAATCTTCTGGGTGGTGTAGGCTTCGTCGCAGCTCTTTACATTGGCAATTCAATTGGTGGAATTGGTCTTGATTTCATTCTTGGTTCTGCTCCAAGTGCAGCTGTTCTTCTTCTATTTGCCTCGCTTGCATTTGCTGCATTTACCAAGTCTGCTCAGTTTCCCTTCAACAGGTGGCTTCAAGGTGCTATGGTTGCACCTACTCCCGTTTCGGCTTTGCTTCACTCCAGTACGATGGTGAACGCGGGGGTCTATCTTCTGTTGAGGATTGCTCCAGCGATCAGTGGTACTGGTTTAAGCTTGGGGATTGCGTTGGTAGGAGCGTTTACTTTCCTTGTAACCGCTTTCCTAGCTCTTAATGAAAGGGTTTCTAAAGGTATTCTAGCTTACTCAACTATTGGAAACCTGGGTCTCATTATCCTATGCATCGGAATTAACACCCCCCTCAGCTACACGGCGGCGTTAACTCTCCTCATATTCCACTCAGTCTCAAAGGGACTATTATTCCTAGGGGCAGGGGTGGTCGAGAACAGAGTTCACAGCAGGTTAATCGAGCAGTGGGAAGGGTTACTCCGTCGTCTCCCCTTAACCAGCGTCATAATGATCACCGGTATGCTTAGCATGTTCCTCCCCCCCTTCGGTATGCTACTTGGTAAATGGATAGCTATTGATGCGATCGTAACCTCCCCAATTCTTTCAGCTCTTCTCATCATCTTATTTGTCACTCTCGGAAGCGCAGCCACCTCCTTATACTACGTTAAGTGGTTAGGGCATCTCACGGTACTCCCACAGGATAACACTAAGGCAATGGGTGAGAAGCTACCATATCCTTATCTGATATCTATGTTAGGTCTCCTCGGTCTCAGTGTAGCGATGGGTGCGGGGGTAGGATCAGTTGTGAATCTACTTGTATTCCCAACTCTTCCCGAGGGATACTTTACAAACGCCTCGGGTGGACTAGTCAACTTCAGTAGCGGTGTCGGAAGCTTCATCACATATCCCTACTGGGGAATAGCTGCGATAATCCTTCTGACTGGAGTCATAGTGGCGCGAAGTAAAGGAGGCGAAATTAAGGCGCCTTATTTAAGCGGTGAGCAGATTGAAAGTAACCCCGTCGCCTTCCGAAGCACGGCTGACGGTGAAGTAAAATTAGAGGTCTCCGGGCTCTTCCTCGATCACGAGGTTAGTAGCAATCGACTTCTCCAGATAGGAACCCTATTAGGGAGTGTTCTTATGATGGTTCTTTTCCTCACGGTGATGTTCTAATGGCAGACATAATATCCTCTAAAGACATGGTTGCAGCAGTTCTAGTTCTGCTATCTCCTTTCATAGGTGGTCTCCTGATGGGGATTGACCGAAAATTATCTGCACGTATGCAAAGCAGAATGGGTCCACCAATCATCCAGCCATTCTATGATGCCATCAAACTATGGGGTAAACAGCCTTTCATCTCAAGCAAACTTCAACCCGTACTTGCGTTTAGTTACTTTGGATTCAGTCTAGCTGCATTCGCTCTTCTCGCCTTTGGACAGGATATGCTACTCATCATCTTCACAGTTGCTATAGCCGACATTTGTCTCATAGTTGCCGCGTTTAACTCAAAGTCTCCATACAGCAACATCGGTGCAAAAAGGGAGCTTCTCAGCATGCTAAGCTACGAACCTGTGATGATCCTTGCAGCCGTAAGTATCTTTTATGTTACCGGAAGCTTCATGGTGGAAAACATTCTAAATCTTCCCCTACCTTTACTTCCATACCTACCATTAACCTTCCTTGCAATGATTCCGGTACTTGTGATTGACATGAAAAAGTCTCCCTTCGATGTATCGGCTTCAGGCCACGCTCATCAGGAGCTAGTTAGAGGTGTATACACAGAGTTCAGCGGATATACTCTCGCTCTAATAGAGCTCGGCCACTGGACCAAGCTTACACTCATGTTAGGCTTTGTATCACTCTTCTGGGCACCAAATCTGTTCATCGGTGCAGCTTTAGCGTTTATTCTCTTCTTCATCGTCCTTGTAATAGATAACTCCTATCCAAGGTTGGACTGGAAGACAATGATAAAGACCACCTGGTCTGTAGGCCTTCTATTAATACTGGCTAATATCGCTTGGCTCGTTGCCCGGCTGGTGATGCGTATATGAAAATAATGACTAAAGCGCGACTCAAGTCGCCGTGGGTTCTCCACTTCGACTGCGGTAGTTGCAACGGATGTGATATAGAGATCTTAGCAGCTTTAACACCCAAGTTCGATGCCGAGAGATTCGGAATAGTGAACATCGGTGACCCGAAGCAAGCTGACGTTCTAGTTCTCACAGGTCCAAGCAACAGGCGTAACATGAGGGTTTTAAAGAACCTCTACGATCAAATGCCTGAGCCTAAAGTCGTGATCGCCGTAGGTGAATGCGCGTGTTCTGGAGCGATCTTTCACAACTGCCCCAACACAAATGGCGGAGTAGATAAAGTTGTCCCGGTTGATGTGTACGTTCCCGGCTGTGCAGCCAGACCAGAACAGATCGTTGATGGAATCGTTCTCGCCCTAGGGAAGCTCGCTGAGAAGAGCGAGAAAGAGGGAAAGGTGGAGTAAAATGACGCAGCAATTTGAGTTAAAAACCAAGACTGATGATATCAAAGCAACACATGCGGATATTTTCCTCAAGTTAAACGAGCTAAAACAACAGAACGCGCGATTCCTAACCATAACCTGTCGAGACCTCGGTGAAACGATTGAGATCATCTACCATTTCGAGACAGGTATAGACGTAGTCAATCTCAGACTTAAGACCTCTAAGAAAGAGGCGGTACCTAGCATCACACCCATCTTTCCCGCGGCTTTCGTCGCTGAGAACGAGGTTCAGGATCACTTCAACTTGAAGATATCTGGATTGATCGTTGATCTCGAAGGAAAAATGATTAAACCCAATGGTTCTCCAAGTACATTGATTAAGCCAGCGGTCGGCCCTGAACCCCCAATTTTTAGATTTTATGGGCGATGCCGAGAAGAATGCCCGAGCATGGTGAACGCGCCAAAATATATCCGACAGATCGCTGCTGGTGACCCAGTTGCAGCATACAACACAGTCCTTGAGAATGCAGCTCTACCAGCTTGCCTTGGTCGGGTATGTTTTGCACCCTGCCAGGAAGGATGCCGTCAAGAGCATAACGAAGAACCTATTCAAATACGTCTTTTAAAAAGATACGCTGCTGATAACACGCCGAATTTAAAGAGCAAGTTCAAGCGAGCAAAATCTACAGGTAAAAAAGTAGCAGTTGTCGGTGGAGGACCAAGCGGAGTTGGATGCGCGTTCTATCTCGGACTTATGGGTCACGATGTGACTCTGTTCGAGAAAAACGCAAACTGCGGAGGAGCAATGCTTTGGGGGATCCCCAAATATAGACTACCTAAAAATATTCTTGAAGCTGAGGTTCAAGCTCGCTTTAAGGAAGCTGGAGTTAGCTACAAACCTAATAAGGAGATAACCGAACTCAGCTCACTTCAGAAAGAATATGATGCAATTTACCTTGCGATCGGAGCCTCAGGAAGCAGCAAGTTGATGATCGAGGGTGAGAACTCTGAGGGTGTCTACGATTTCCGTGATGTTCTCCGGATGGTTAATGTTGAGAATAAAACCCCCAACCTCGGTAACCGAGTTGCGGTGATCGGTGGAGGAAATAGCAGCATAGACGCTGCCCGTGTCTCAAAGAGACTCGGCTCTAAAAATGTATCGATGTACTATCGACGCACAGAGAAAGAGATGCCTGCATCACCTCACGAAATCCATGGTGCTACCGAGGAAGGAATAAACTTCGAGTATCTAGTAGCGCCTGTAAAGATAATTCCAGGTAAACCCCTTAAACTAATGCTTCAACACATGCAGCTCGGTGAACCTGACGCAAGTGGTCGCCGCCGCCCCGAACCTGTACCTGGAAGTGAGTTCACCACCGAAGTCGATACAATCATCACGGCCATTGGCCAAACCGTAAACACCCCTGCAAGCTTTGGATGTCAAGTTACAAGGTACGGTACCATCGTCATTAACAACGAGACATATGAAACCAGCATCAAAGGAATCTACGCAGGGGGAGACGCAGTCTTCGGACCAAAAAGCGTCATAGAGGCCCTACGCGACGGCAAAAAAACCGCCTCAATTATCGATAAATCATTCGGCGGAAAGGGATGGCCTGAACCCAGCATCGACATGGGCGAGTTCGTTGGACGCCCCACAAATCTTGAAGAGATCAAGAATCAGGAAAGAGTCGAATGCCGTGAACTCGACTCTGAAGAAAGGATCACCGGCTTTGACGAAGTGGAGCTCGGTTTCAATGTAGACGAAGCACTTCGTGAGGCTAATCGTTGCTGGAGGTGCGATTGGAATGAGTGAGACTAGTAACGCTAAAACATATACAGTGCTACCCTTCGGGCCGCAACACCCTGTGCTTCCCGAGCCTATCCATTTGAAGTTCTTAGTGGATGAAGATAAAATCGTAGACGTCCTCCCGAACCTCGGGTACGTTCACCGCGGTATTGAGAGAGCTTGTGAGCTCAATGACTATAAAAGAAACATCTACTTAGTGGAACGAGTATGTGGAATATGTAACTACATCCACGGGGCTACCTACTGTGAAGCCATAGAGAACCTCACAGACACAGAAGTACCTGCGAGAGCAAAGTATCTGCGCGTTATCTGGACGGAGCTAGGTAGATTACAGAGTCATCTACTCTGGCTAGGGCTCTTCGCGGATGCCATCGGCTTTGAGAGCTTATTTATGCAGGTCTGGAGAGACCGTGAGATCGTCCTCACTCTTAACGAGAAAACTAATGGTCACCGCATACACTTAGAGACAAACGTCATCGGTGGAGCCCGGAAAGACATCGACGGTACTCTAGCTAAAGCCTACCATGAAGACCTTGCAGTACTCAGAACGAAGATAGAAGCCTTGAGACCGGTCTTTACCAAAGACTCCGCTATAAAGGCCAAGTGTGAAGGCAGAGGTATACTTCCAAAGAATAAAGCCCGCTTCCTCGGTGCAGTAGGGCCAACGATCAGGGGAAGCGGCATAAAGGAAGACGCGAGAATGACCGGGTACGAGGCTTATGGTCAACTCGACTTCGAGCCAGTAACCTACGATGGAGAGGATGCATACAGCCGAATGTTAGTACGTTACGACGAGACTATACAATCAATCGACCTCATCGAAAGAGCTTTTAAACAAATTCCTGAGGGGCCAATTTCAACCAAACATATAAGGTTCCCTGAAGGTTCTACTCTAGTCAGGACAGAGCAGCCTCGGGGTGAGCTATTTTATTATGTAGAGGGGAATGGCACACTTAAACTGAATCGATGCAAGATCAGAACTCCTACAGCATCTAATATCCCGCCACTCGTTAACATACTCATAGGAAATGAGGTTCCAGACATCCCAACTATAGTACACAGCATAGACCCATGTATCAGCTGCACTGAGAGAATAGTATACCTTAAAGGAGGTCAATGACATGCCCAAGATGCTTAAAGAAGTTTTAAAGAACCTAATCTCTCCCCCAGCAACAGTCAACTACCCCTTCGTGAAGCCAACGCCAGTCCCTGGCACACGCGGAGCTTTAACCTGGGATATGGCGAAATGCGACCAGTGTCAAGACTGCGAACGTGTATGCCCCAGCGTCGCGATAAAAGTATACAAAGAAGAGAAGAAAGTTGAGTACCACCGTTTCAAGTGCCTCTTCTGCTACCTCTGTATAGATAACTGCATGCAACAAGCGATCACTGGTAGTGACATCTTCGCAGAGGCAGCTTACACAAAGGTTGTAAAGGTATTCGAGACAGAGCAGTGAGAGAAAACCTCTCAAGTTTTTTTTACTAAATTTTCTGCATCGATTCTAACCGCCTTATAGTTGCATCTATAGCTACTATGAGTGGGTCATATAGATCGCTTACAGCTGGGCAGTAAGCAAGCTCTATGGTGCTGAACTCGTGTATGGTCATTTTTTTCTTGATGGCTAGGGCGATCATGTTGATCCTCCAGTCTGTACCTGAGGTTCCGATTGCTTGACCTCCGAGGATTCGCCTTGTCTCAGCATCCACGATGATCTTCACCGAGATTTCCTCGGTATCGGGCATCCAGTGGGGTTTCGTTTTCATGTTTGCCCTACCTGAAACCGTTTTGAATTCATGGGCACCGGCAGTCAGGGTATTATATCCTGTGCAACTCACCTCGAGCCCTCCAAAATATGTTACAAAGGTGCCTATAGCTCCATCATAGGTAGCATTTCCCCCTGCGGCATTAACACCTGCAATGGAGGCGTGTCTGTAAGCTGTCGTAGCTAAAGCTACGTTGATGGGTTTTCCGTCGATGTTGCTGAAACTTAAACTTGCGTCCCCAAGGGCGTAAATATCGGGATCGCTAGTCCTCATATGCTCATCCGCGACGATGAATCCTTTCTCTGTAATAATCCCAGACTCTATAGCAAGTTTGCTAGTAGGTTCGATCCCTGTCGCCATTACAACCAGATCGCATATGATAGTTTCACCCGAGATAACCACCGACTCAATATGGTCTGCTCCATTGATCCTTTCGATCTGCTTTCCGAAGAGGTTACGGATGCCTTGATTCTCTATGAACGTGGCTACCAGTTCGGACATATCAGGGTCAAGCTCATCACCTAATATCTGGGGACTTCGTTTCGTCACAGTTACCTCGAGTCCCAGGTGTCGGAGAGCAAGGGCGAGCTCTAAACCGATAGCACCCCCGCCAATAACCACCGCACTCTTACACCCCTTTGTAGCATCCTTTAGGATTTTCCCTTCCTCCGGGTTGCTGCAAGTATACACACCTTTTCCTAGAAATTCCAAGGCTCCCGGGATCGGCAAGACCTTGGGTCTACTTCCAGTCGCCAGTATAAGTGAATCGTAGCCAATCCAAATGCTCTCTCCGGTTTCAAGCCTTTTTACCTCAATCCGTTTAGCTTGTCTGTCGATCTTTAGTGCCTCGTGGCGAAGAAGCTTCGTTAAACCTCTAGTCACAGGCACCGTATGCTTTAGATCCTCAAAGTCTTTGACCTTTCCCTCAATAGCGTATGGCAAACCGCACGGGCTAAACATATCGTAATCACGTTTCTCGATAATAGTGATACGTGTGTTTCTGTTATATCGCTGCGCTGACCTACTGCTGTAAAGTCCACCGGTCCCGAGACCCACAATAACGATGTGTTTACCCTTAGAACTCAATCGAGATCACTACTTATACGATTTACAATCAACCTTTTTATCCACTTCTACTGGAAAATTTATCGGTTTTGTCCTTAGCTAAGCTTTGCCGCAGAGGTACTCAATTATCTCTAACGTATCTCCGTGGACCCCGACTTCGATGGGCCCCATGGGGAGCTTGTTGGCGTGGTAGATGCTGACATGGTTTGCGTATGCGGCTTGGCGGTTAAGGTGAAAGGTAACTCTATCCTCCTCTCTTGACCATCGGCTCAGCATCGCCCTAACAGAGTCACGTACCCGTTCCCGAGAGATCGCGTCTTTCAAGTGTTTGAGAGCGTAGATACCTTCCATTTCGGCTTCGAGGCGTTGCTCGCCTTTCTTCTCAACGAGCGTGACCTCAATTTCCCCGAAGAGGTTCTTTATCGCTTTCTCTACCTTCTCTCTGCTCTCTGTGGGGTTGAAGTGAGCGCGGACTGTGATTCTAGTCGTTTGTGATCCGCTCCATCAACCTCTTCCAGCTCTCTTTCAGACCCTCAATTCCGTTATCGTTTATTATCATAATGTCAGCACACGATATTGCTCCACCTAATCCAAAATTAAGTTCTCGGCGATCCCTCTCACGGAACTCTTCCCAGCTTTGAGGGTCATCACTTCTACCTCGACGTGTCAGCCTTTTGAACCTGCTCAGAGGCGACGCGTGAACAGCTATCAGTATGACGTCGAAGCTCTCCTTGAAGGCGTCATGTTCAGCGATGCTACGCATGCCATCTACGACGATGAGTCCTGGCTCCATCCGGTTGAGGAGATCTATACATCGGCGTGCTACAGCGTCGGGGCCCTCTTCCCGTATCTGTTTTGCGAGTATTCCGAGGTTTTGGGTAGAGGGTTCCATGTCTTTTTGTTTTGCGAGATCTCTTATGATGTCCCCCATGGTAATTACGCGG
This sequence comes from Candidatus Bathyarchaeota archaeon, assembly GCA_041304325.1. GTDB lineage: Archaea > Thermoproteota > Bathyarchaeia > TCS64 > TCS64 > UBA8941. Next base: position 16 of record JBFYNP010000087.1, on the reverse strand, counting down.
ATACCAGAATCTTTAA
>JBFYNP010000086.1:0-10545 GCA_041304325.1 Candidatus Bathyarchaeota archaeon | reverse complement strand
CTTATGCCCATCGGGCTACTCGGCGTCATAAGCCTCATCGCAAGCATAGCCGTCGGGGTGTTTGCTCCCCTAATGGGCGTGTTAACATTGGTCTCAGCTCTGCTCTCAGTCGTGATTATATTCGAAACAGCCATTGCTTTCCTATCTCCCCCAACCCTCTTCGGAAGATGGAGACCCGGCGTCTACAAGGAGAAGCTACAGTGGGATGCTTTCCGTCGACACCTCGCGGACCTAGCTCAACTCAAAAAATACGGGGCAGAGGATCTATCCATGTGGGGGGAGTGGCTCGTCTACGGGACCGCCCTGGGCGTGGGGCACCGAGTAGCTGAAGCTATGAAGGAGCTCAACATATCCGTCGACATCGCAACAGTAGCGCCTATACTGCCCATGTACTTCCACCCCATCTTCGTCGCAACACCTCCAGCAGCACGGAGCAGCGGAGGTGGCTTCGGAGGCGGGGGAGGAGGAGGCGGAGGGGGATTCGGAGGCGGCGGAGGCTTTGGAGGAGGCGGGGGAGGAGTCCGCTAACTCTTAGGGCTATTTTTAAATTCGGGGAACAAGTACCGAAGGTGAGCGGGCTCGTAGCTCAGTTAGGATAGAGCACAGGCCTCCTAAGTCTGGGGTCGAGGGTTCAAATCCCCCCGGGCCCGCCAAATTTTTTATCACACTCGTTATCGATCTACTTATTTAGTACCTTTTCAAGTTCTAAAATTCTTCCCTCTATTCTTTCAAGCGATTTTCTAAGAACAAACTGAAGCTCCTTTAGAGATGGAAGCAGCTCCTCCTCCGGCAACTTCGTAAGAATCAGTTTGTCTATCAACATTTCCAGCGGATTTATTCTCCCGGAGATCAACCCTCTCATCGTACTCTCAGTCAATACCTCTAACGGAATGAGATTCTGAATAGTCTGAGATAATAATTGAAAATGTTGCTCCCCCTTTTCGTTAATTCTAAATAGGGTTTGTAGTCTCTTTTCCACAACGACATCATCTATATCAACTATGCCTTTTTCCTGAAAATCATCTAAACTCCTGTATATCAGGCTTTGAGACAGTTTTTGTGGCTGAATCGAATTATCGCTATCTAAAGTGAGTTTTATTGAGGAATTAATGCTTCGATGTATCTGGTAACCGGATATTCCCAATGGAGACTCCTTGATCTGTTTTAGGATAAGAAAATCCTGGAATAGCCTGCGTATCTTAGTCGGGTTTTTCATCATCTTGGAGAAGCACCGGTTTAATTACTCTAGTCGAGCCAATAGAAAATACAGTATTTCATTATTAATCTGTTTTCATTTTAACAATATGTTCAAATTCATTATATCTTTGGTGGAGGAATCGCCTTCCGAAACCTGGGCAAAGAAATTAACGCTTCCAATATATATCCAAAATGGATATATATTCAAAACGCGCATATGCGCGGTAGAGTTCGTTAAGGCTTGAAAACTGGTGCGCTTATGAAAGATATCATCTTCTTTAACCCAATCGAAGTACCCGACCTGCGAAAAGTTGGAGGCAAAGCACAATCACTAATTTTGATGACCAGCAAAGGAATGCCTGTACCACAAGGCTTCGTTTTGACCGCAGACTACTTCGAGCCGTGGATAGCAAAGCTACAGACCTACAAAGAGTGGCAAACACTAACAGATAGTGATAGTAAAACATCTCTACAAGCACAAAGTCGGATAAAATCCTACTGCTCAAAGCTACTTCTCAACGATGACCAGAAGAAAATCATTCAAGATGCAGCTAAGTCGCTGCAAATCCTTGGAAATACTCACATCTTCGCAGTCCGTTCATCATCGCCCGAAGAAGATCTCAACAACGCATCCTTTGCTGGAAGCTACGAAACAATCTTGGGCGTAACAACCGCTGGACTTGAAACAGCAATTAGGCAAATATTCACATCTCTCTTTGACGAGCGGGTGCTGCTCTATAAGAGGCAAATGGGGATTCAGATCATTGAGCCCAGAATAGCCATCATCGTGCAAGCTCAGGTCGATTCTGATACTGCAGGCGTTGCATTTTCTATAAATCCGCTGAACAACTGCTACGACGAGGCACTAATCAACGCCAACTACGGCTTAGGAGACACAGTAGTATCCGGGAAAGTCACCCCAGACACATACATCGCAGATAAAATTAGTATGAAGATGATAGAGAAAAAAAGTGGTGGCAAAGAATTTACTACAATACTTGGAGACGATGGGGGAACCTACGATAAAAAGCTCGATAATAGCCAATACTGCTTAACCGAAGAGCAGGTCTTAGGAATTACCAACCTTCTGAAAAAAGTCGAGGATATCTACCAGAGACCAGTTGATATAGAATGGGCAATATCCGAAGAGAACATCCACCTTCTACAAGCCCGACCGATTACCACATACCTTCCATTGCCAGATGAGATGATGACCCTCCCCGGTGCACCCAAGAACCTGTACGCTGATGCAACCCTAATCGAGCAAGGCCTGCAGGAGCCTCTCTCCGTCCTCGGCACAGACTTTATGAGCTATATCCTTCGAGAGATGACAGCCCCCTTTGGGGGAGACGTGTATGGCACAGATGGAATGGTGTTCACATCTGGAGGAAGATATTACCTCCACCTAACACACTCCATCAAACTACTTGGCACGAAGACCCCGATGGCCCCGGGAAGCTACGAAGACCCAACCGTAACAAGCATCATCAAGAGTATTGATTTAAAAGAATACACCTCACAGCCACTGCCCAAGAAGCTTAGAAATGTCAAAATTAAAATGCTGTTTTCATTCTTCCCCTATCTAATCCCTACCATCAAGGCCTACCGCGACCCAGTACAGTTCATGCAGGGATACAATGAAGAGCTTCCAGAACAACTTAGGGCCCTCGAGATAACGTCCAAGAACGAAATGCCGCTAATAGACTGGGCGCCACAACTGGCATCCTCCCTCAACTACTTCATAATGAAGAAAGGCCTCCCGATGGTCCTGGCCCCCCGCTTGGCATACCATATGCTGGGTCTTATGTTCACATCAGATGAAGAGTTAAAAAGCGACATAGCTAGCTTAGGCACATTCCTCCCCGGAAATAAAACAGTCGAGATGGGGATGCATATTTATGAATTGTCATCCTATCCGGACATTGAAAAAATGGATTCACCTGAGCAGTTCGCAGAGGCCATTAAAAGCGATAGCCTTAGCCTAGAATTTCTTGAGTCATGGAAAGCTTTTCTCGATGAGTACGGCTCTAGGTGCATCCGAGAGATTGACGCTGCAACTCCGCGCCTTAACGAGAACTCTGTCGTCCTCTTCAAGCAGATCAAGAGCTTGGTGACAAGCCCTGAGAAGAGAAGTGGGCAGACTGTGTTTGAGAAAGCCCGATTAAAGCGCGAGGTCGCTTACGATAAACTTCATACCATCGCACAAAAAAAGGGTCAGGTTAAAGCCTTCGAGAATAGGTGTAGGGTAATTACAACTCTCGGTCACTACCGGGAGACCCCGAAACACTATATAGTCAAAGTGGTTGACATCTTTAGAAAGAGGGTTCTACAACTATCGGAGAGCTTTATCAAAGAAAACCGGTTGGATCAGCTTGATCAAATATTTGACCTCACAATAAGCGACATCGACAAAGGAGTCAAGGACCCAAACCTTGATTTGAGAGCACTCTCGGAGAAAAATACGCAACTTGTCAATAGGATCAGAAGAAGTCCACTATCTCCTCGCGTCATCGACTCAAGAGGCAAAATATTCAATGCACCTCGAAAACAGGGTGTAGAGGGAGAACTTGTCGGCCTACCTATTTCTCCGGGAATTGCTAGAGGCAAAGTGAAGGTTCTTCGAAGTAGTGACGAGAAAGTCCTTTTATCTGGAGAGATCTTGGTAGCAAAGTCGACGGATCCTGGCTGGACACCGTTGTTCCTCAATGCAGGAGGCATCGTGCTTGAGGTTGGGGGCGTACTTCAGCATGGTGCCGTTGTAGCCAGGGAGTACGGTATACCGTGTGTCTCAGGGATCGAGAATGCAGTTAGTATTCTGCGGGATGGTCAGCTCGTTGAGGTGGATGGTTCTTCAGGGATTGTGCGAATAATAGAGGTGTTTAGCAAGGAGATCATAAAAAATGATTAATATTTTGGGAAATGGAGGTGGTAAGAGATTGGTTTTATCAGCTAATGTAGCGATCTATCTGACGCTTTTTATTGATGCAATAGGTTCAGGGATGATAATTCCTCTTCTGCCTTTCTACGCTGCAACGTTTAACGCAGGATCTACGGCATTGGGTATACTCATAGCTTCGTTTGCACTCATGCAGTTCCTATTCTCACCAATGCTAGGTAAACTCTCTGACAGTCTTGGCAGGAAGCGAGTACTCATTTTCTCCCTTATTGTTTCCATAGCCAGCCTCCTACTTTTCTCATTTGCTAGCTCTTTCATTGTGCTTTTATTCTCAAGAATAGTCGCTGGATTAGCTACTGAACGCTCTGTTGCTCAGGCTTACATAGTTGACCATACCAATGAAGAAGAAAGATCGTCAATTCTTGGGAGAGCGGGTGCATTTCATGGGCTGGGGTATATCATTGGCCCAGCGTTTGGAGGAACGCTGAGTGGGTATGGGTTCACTACCCTTGGGCTCATAGCTACGGGCCTTACTTTCATCAACCTGTTGTTTGTTCTAACATACCTATCTGAACATGCGCGACAGGGTGTAACAAATACTCCCAGTTCTGAGCCTCTAAGAAATGCTCTTAAACAGGTATCCTTAGGAGTGCTCTTCAAGAAAATATTTGAAGCCTTCACAAGCCCGCAAATAGGAGTTGTTCTAATCTTTCTATCCGTGGGCGCATTTTCTTTCTCAATGTTACCTGTCATCATTCCCTTGCTGGGAATATCCTACTACAACTTTGGATCACGCGAGATGTCGTATTTCTTCGTGTACCTTGGTGTAGTTCAGATACTCCTGCAGGGCTTAGTTATCGGAAAGCTTGCTAAAAAGCTGGATGAGGGGAAAATGATTGTGGTGAGCTCCGTTTTAATGATTTTGGGAATGTTGGTGATGCCTTTGTTTACGAGTATCGGGATATTCATTCTAGCGCTCACAATCATGGCGCTTTCAACAGGAATACTTCGCACTGCGGTCCCGAGCCTGATCTCTAAAATGGTTCCTTCTAGTGAGCGAGGTGGTGCGATGGGGTTGACAAGCTCCGTTGAGAGCGTATCAACTGTTCCAGGTTCCTTAATAGGTGGGATGCTAATCGAGTATTTTGGGTTGGCATCACCATTTTTTATTTGCGCCTTTTTAGCTTTAGGTGTTCTTTTACTGTTCGGAAAAAGATTATTTAAGTAAATTACTTACATCAATGGCGTGCGCAACTGCTTGCATGGTTAAGTCAAATTAGTTTAGGGAAGTTGTGAGCACTTTGGCATAAGCCTCAGCTAATGCGAAAGTAAATTCATGGCTGAATTGTCTATTCTCAAAAATAACAAATACAAATGGAATAATCTTTTAGGTGGATACCCATACTGGTCCACCACACAACTCTATCCCGAGTATTGAGCATAATGCTTTTATAAATTATATAATCGTGTGCGCGGAAATCTTAAATTGACTTAAATAAATATTAGCACATGAAAAACTTAGAAATTCTTTCACCTGAAAGTTTTTTCGGATTTAAACTAGGTTCTGATAAAAAAATTGCTCGATGGGATAAAATCGTTGAGTATTTTAACCATCTAGGTCAAAATTCAGACAGAATAAAAGTCATTGAATTAGGGAAAACCACTGAACATAACCCTTTCATATTGGCATACATTTCATCCCCCGAAAATATTCAAAATTTAGCCACGATAAGAGAAATGAGTTGGAACATATCACATCCCAAAGATCTAAGCTCAGATGAGATCGAACGCATAATCCACGAGGGAAAAACAGTCATCGAAATAACAAACAGTATGCACGCCAATGAAATTGGGGGAACTCAAATGGCCCCTGAATTAGCATATGAACTCTGTACATCAGAAGAACCACTACATCTGAATATTCTATCAAACACGGTACTAATTCTCTTTCCATGTCTAAACCCTGATGGCCAATTAATGATAACCGACTGGTACAACCGGTGGCTCGGAACTGAATATGAAGGCGTCGGATTACCCTGGCTATATCAAAAATACGTTGGACACGACAATAACCGCGACACAATAACCCATCATATGCCTGAGACAAAGATGTGGGCAAAAATCACTTTCCAGGAGTGGTACCCTCAAGCCTATCTAGATCACCACCATATGGGAAGCTACGCTGCTCGCTTCTACGTGCCACCCGAAGCCCCAGGATGGATCGATGAAAACATCGAATCACTGATCTGGACAGAAGAACGACTCTATGGAGGCAACATGGCTGACCGGCTTGAAAACGCTGGGTGTTATGGCGTAGAGTATGAAACATTTCTCGATGAATTCATGACAACTACCAATCATGTGTGCCGCAGACTCGGAATATGTGGAATGCTAACAGAGTCAGCAAGCGCAAAGCTCGCCACACCAATATACATCCATCAACACCAAATCCAACCTGGAGATAGGAATAGACCTGGAAATAATAAACAGACAAATTTCCCACATCCCTGGCCCGGTGGCTGGTGGAGTCTAAATAACATAGTTACTCAGCAGAAGGTCGCTTCTCTCGGCGTCCTAGAAGTTGCATCGATGTTCCGCGAAAGAATCCTAAGAAACATGTATGTTAAGGCATCAAACTCCATAAGACTTGGCGCACATGCCTCACCCTATGCACTCATAATCCCCCCGTGGCAGAATGATCTTCTCGCGACTCAGCGATTTTTAGAATCCTATCTAAGATTGGGGGTTGAAATTCATGAGGCAGCGAAGGATTTTGTCGCTAATAATGTCATCTACCCCAAAGGGACATGGGTGATTTTTGCTGGACAAATATCACGGCCCTATCTCTTAGCCACATTGAGAAAGAGTGAGTTCAATGACAGGCCCTGGAATAGAACCGGTGATGGAACACCCATACCTACCAAGGATCCCGCGGCTTCTACCCTATTCGAATACATGGGCGTCAAGATCATCGAGTCCCCAAAGAAATTCGATGGAGAATTCACAAAACTAACAGAAATTACTCGAAGAGGTCGACTTGGAGAAAGCTCCTATGGATACCTCTTTGATGCCTCCTTGGAAAGTCATGCAGTGGTAAATCTATTACTAATAAACAAAAAGAGAGTGTATCGGACAAAGGCGGACGAAGACAAGTTCTTGGTTCTAAACGATGATGGAGTCAAAGAAATCCTCGAGGATATGGTGGATAAACTCGCAATAGATTTTGTAGGCTTGAGCGAAAAGTACGATGGCGAACTTGAAGAGCTAACGTATTCCAAGGTAGGGCTTTATCAGAGATATTATGGGGGAAACATGCAGGAGGGTTGGACACGCTTCATGCTAGAGAAATACAAATTCAGTTATCACACTCTAAAAGATGATGAGATTAAAGCAGGCAACTTAAACGAAAAATTCGATGTCATCATTATTCCAAGCGATCCTTCTCCACTAATTACTGGAAAAGATCTTGAAAAGTGGTGGAATGAGAAGCGGATGTATTCTCCATTCCCCCATTATCCACCAGAGTACAGAAGCGGAGTGGGAGATGAGGGCATAAAAGCGTTTGACAATTTCGTTACTAATGGGGGTAAATTAGTAACCCTGAATGAGGCATCCAACTTTGCCATAGAAGAATTAAAGCTTCCAGTGAAAAACCGCGTTAAAGACCTTCCCCCAACCGAATACCTATGTTCAGGTTCAACGCTCAAAGTAGAAGTAAATAAAAACCTAGGATTTACCCATGGAGTTCCCCCCAACTCCCTAATACTTGTAACACAGAACTCACCAGTCTTCGAAGTAAAACAAAATGATTACAATGAAAAAATTGAGGTTGGGTTGAGCTATCCACAGAGAGATGTAATGGAAAGTGGGTGGGTCATCGGTGAAAAATACTTCTCAGGTAGACCTGCTTTATTAAAAATCAGCCGAGGAAAGGGATCGGTTATACTCTTCGGGTTCGAACCTATCTTCAGAGGACAAACAACTAACTCATTCAAATTACTGTTTAACAATCTACTATAATGGAGTGTAAGAAATGAAGAGAAGAATTGGTGTAGCTTCTATAGGCCAAATTCCTCGACCAGATATCAATGATTTGATCCTACAGCATCTCGGACCAGAATTCGAGGTTCTACAAAGAGGTGCTCTAGATGGCAAAACATATCCCGAGATACAAAATCTCCACGTTAAAGACACTGAATACATTTTGATGGCTGGAATGCGAAACGAAGAGGGAGTCAGAAGAGGTGTAAAGGTAACTCGAGAATACCTGACGCCTTTACTCCAAACCTGTGTAGATTCCATGATGAAAGAGGGTGCAGAGCTAGTGATTATATGGTGCGCCGGGCGATTTCCTGAGTTCAAATCAAATAAATTCGTTGTTAGACCCTCAGAGGTGATTAAAGGGGTGACCGAGGCACTCCTAAAGAGGGGGCGACTCGGAGTAATCTACCCGTCCCCCCTACAGCTTATCTGGGCAAATGAAGAGTTTCATCGACCCGGCGTTGAAGTTTACTCAGATTCTCCCCAGAAAGACGAGTCCATTAATAAGCTTGGTACTAGACTCGCCCAAGAGAACCTGGACTTGATAGTTTTAAACTGCGCTGGATTCGGCTCCGACATGAAAAACACCCTACAAAAGATCACCGGTAAACCTGTACTCCAAGGAAACGTGTTAACGCTACGAGTAGTCAAGGAAATACTTGGGAATATTTGACTTCGCTAATAATTTAGCTTGCTACTCCCCCAGAAACGATCAGGATACTCTTCCAACTCCTTATAACCTGATCTGTTTAACATCGCGCTGTATTCTCTCTCCACATATTCTAGGATTTCCTTCTCATTTACGGGGAGAACCTCTTTATTTTTTAGTAGTATCTTTCCATCTATGAAAACCGTGTCAACGTCCCCACCGTTAGCGTAGGATACGATTTTATCAATTATCGTATGAAGTGGACGAAGATGGGGCTTATTGCCATCGATAATGACGATGTCCGCTTTTTTACCTTTCTCAATTGAGCCGATCTCCCTCTCCATACCGAGAGCTTTGGCGGCATCGATTGTCGCCATCTCGAGTACCTTGCCCGGTGGCATCCAAGACGTGTTTTTGTAATAGAATTGATGGTATTTTTGACAATGATACATGTGTCTAAACATGTCATATGTTGTATCTGGACCGTCAGCGTCTGATGCTAACATCACCACCACTCCGGTGTCAATCAGCTCCGGGACAGGGCACCTTCCCCTGCAGGCTGCCCGAGAGCCTATACTGTGTACTATCTTCGTCCCAGTCTTTTTGCATAACTCGATTTCTTCAGCTGAAATATCTAGTGAATGATTTAGGAGTGCATCTGGGCCCAGAAGGTCGAGCTCTTCATGAATATATTTTATTGTACCACGGTTATGGCCATCCTGAGTAAATAATAAATGATTTTTCTTACTCAATTCTCTTAACTCTGACGACTGATATTTTAGATCACGAAGCTGATCCCCCAAAATAGGTTGAACCTCTGGATGAGGAGTCGGAAACATAATTGCTACCTTAATCCGACCTTCGTCGGCTCCATGCCATTTCGAGATTACATGTTTGCAATTATCAAGAATATTTTCAAAGCTGACATTTACCTCTGAGGATTCATCACCTACCCACTTCAAATATCTCCGAGGAAATGGAGGCCTCCTTGGCCCAATTGTGATGAATTCCTTTAAACCAACACTTTTCACTGCTTCACAGTGACGATCAGCATAAACTGGATCATCTAACCTCATCACGCTGTTACCTCCACCAAAGAACATGACAGTAGTTGTTGTCCCAAAGCGGAGTCTTTCAAGAGAAGTCAGTAACGCCTCAGCGTGCCAAAAATCTTCGCTTGACGCTTCGGAATATATTTTTTCACAGACTTGGAACCAACGATTGTGATGAAGACCTAACCCTTTAACAAGCCCGTGCCCGGCATGAGCGTGACCATCAATCAAACCAGGCATGACAATCTGATTATTTGCCTCTACAACCTGACTGCTATTGAATTCACTTTCAATCTCCGACCTAGTTCCTACCCCGACTATACGATCACCATCGATGGCAATCCCCCCATCCGGAATCAATATTCTTTTTTCATCGAGAGTGACAACATAGCCACCAAGTATAGTTGTATCTATCATGAATATATCGAGAATAACTCTCACAAAACAACGTTATAAAATGTTACTTGTGAGGTAATATGAAAAATTATTCACGCGCATTCCGATATTTTTAAGGAAAATTTAATATATTGATTCAATTCCTTGATCTCAATTAGAGGCTTATGTGGATATTTATCGACGCGCGCGCGCGCGACCATCTTTAGGTAATAGAAGCGTTGATTTTAAGTAAAACCGGCCAAACAGTTCAGGGCCCTTCTGTAAACGACGATTTGATATTCGGGTTTTGACGGATTCAAACCTCTCTAGAAACC
>JBFYNP010000085.1:0-22867 GCA_041304325.1 Candidatus Bathyarchaeota archaeon | reverse complement strand
GGAATATGCTATGATTGATTATGGAAAGAATACGCAAAAACCTATTAGAACTATGACCCTCCTTGAGGCAAAACAGAGGATCAAAGAAGGCCATTTCGGGGCTGGGAGCATGGGTCCCAAGATCGAGGCAGCCCTTGGTTTCGTGCAGAATGGAGGAGATTACGCTATAATCACAAGTCTTGATAAAGCGATGGACTCCCTTGATGGAAAAACAGGGACAAAGATACTCCCTGGTTAACCCCCAGTTTTATAACTCATATAAGCATATTATATACGATAGTTATGGTCGAGATACTTACACCCTTACTAACACAGCTTGGGGTTGGCGGAGTCGCGGGTCTTTGCGTAGGATATGCTTTAAAGAAGCTGGGTAAGATCGTTGCATTTATTATTGGATTAGCTTTTCTTGGTCTACAGTTACTTGCCTGGAGAGGAATTATTAGCATCAACTATGCAGCGATGGAGCAATGGGGTAATGAAGTAATCAGTAGTATTGGCATTGCAGAGGGATTCTATGGAACAATAATCGCTAACATGCCTTTCGCCGCAAGTTTCCTAGTAGGTCTAGCTATCGGTATTAAATTGGGTTAATCTTAAGCAAGCACAGTAGATCACTTCAAAGAACGAGTCGATCTTTCCAAGGATCTCCCAAATATAACCATAATCACTTTGAAGATTAGAAAGAGATGAGTAAACAAGTAATATTTTACCCTTTTTTTTTAAATGATGTTTCGCGTCTTCAAGGAAACATGAGATTACTTCTTTACCAGTCGGTCCACCATCTAATGCAACATCTATAATGTTTTCTTCTGTAGGTAGATAAGGCGCGTTAAAGATTATCCAATCAAATTGACCTTCAATTGAGGTAAATAGATTTGATTCTATGAAACGAATCTTGTAGCTTACGTCATTCTTTTTAGCCATTTTTTTTGCTGCTTCAATTGCATTTGGGTTGATATCTACAGCGGTGACTTCCATTACCTCGCTTTTCTCAGCAGCCGTTACTGCCTGAATTCCGCTTCCCGTTCCCATATCCAGAACCTTCCCTTTAACTTTAGCTTGGACAAATTTTCTTAGAAGAAAAGAATCCTCATCAGGTTCGTATACATCTAGCGTTACCAGGTATTGTCGTCACTATTCCTTTATAATATCTTAGAAATTTATACTCTCTCATTAAACTTTTACCATTTCTACAACATTGAGAAATTAAGAGATAACAACGAGAGGTACTTGAATTTTCGAGCATATATTCAACAAAAAAATGAGGTTTAATATCCATCAATAAGTTCGGCAAACATACGCAACATGTATTGCTTCGCCTGAACACAGGATGCATGGGCCTGCGGGAGTTTCTTTCTCAGGCCAACGGGTACCACGGATTTCTCCGGATACCTGTTCCTTAAGGTTTTCAGCGCATTGCTGATCACCGCACCAATTTATCCGGACTAACTTCTTCTCTTCCATATACTTTTTCAGTTCTTCAATTGTGTTAGCTGTTGTTATCCGATGTTCATGGACTTTTCGACTTTTTTCGGTTATACTTTTTTGGATCTCGTTGAATGTATTGTTAACTGATTCTACAATGTGCTCAAAATCGGTTTTTGACTTCTCTAAAGTATCTCTGCGTATCAGAGTGGCTGTTTTTGATTCAGCTTCACGGGGGCCTACATCTATCCTTAAGGGTACTCCATACATCTCCCATTTGTAGTATTTCTCACCAGGACGAAGTCTATCGTTATCATCAACAACCACACGGATCCCCGCTTTACTAAGCGAGGCCGCGATCTCATGAGCGTAAGTTTTAGCAATCATCTCTTTGCCTTTAACAGGAATAGGAATTATTACAACCTGTTTAGGAGAGATCAAAGGTGGAAGTACCAGGCCATGATCATCTCCGTGTTGGCTAATCACCGCTGCAAGAGTCCTTGCGATGCCCATCCCATAACAGGTGTTTGCGCAGACTGTTTGTTCTCCGGCATCATTCTCATAGGTCATCTCGAATGCTTTAGCAAAATTGTGGCCTAACTGGTGGGCTGTTCCTATCTGGTTTGATTTGCCATCCGGATTCCATGCATCGAAGGCTATAGTGTAATCTGCGCCGGCAAATTTGTCAAACTCGGGTCTCTTGAGTTTGATATAACTAAGCCCGAGATTATCGTATACCTGACTATAGATTTCGATAGCAACTCGAATCTGGGTTTCCGCTTCTTCGTATGTAGCATGAGCTGTATGGCCTTCATTCCACAAAAACTCCCTGCCTCTAAATAATGGGCGCGTGGCTTTGGTTTCGTATCTATACACATTACAAGTTTGATCCATACGAAGTGGGAGGTCAGCGTGGCTTCGGATCCACATCTTAAACATTGGGTAGATAGCTGTTTCACTCGTTGGCCTTAGTAGAAGCCTCCTTTCTAGCTCGTTATCCCCTGCGTGGGTGATCCAAAAGACCTCTCCACTAAACCCCTTAATATGATCCTCTTCCTTCTGAAAAGCATCCTCGGGTATAACCACTGGAAACTGCATTGGCTCATGATCGTTTTTTTCCAGTTTCTCTTCGAGCATCGATATTATTCGTTTCGCAATCCCGAAGCCCCAACCAGTATAGACTGTGAACCCTTTTACCGGGTATCTATCATCCACGATTTTAGCTTCGAGCAGTACATTATCATACCATTCGCTGAAGTTTTCTTTCTGTATCAGCTCCTTTTTCTCAGAGCCCTTATTCCCCGGCATGGAGTATTCCTCTATCCCCAGTCATGAAATTGAGGTCATTATAAAGATTCTCAGAAAATCGTGTATATGAGCAAAAATTTACCTAGAAACTATAGTATCTGGGAAAAAGCTTCTATCGACGTCGATCTCTAAATTATGCATGACGTCAGGGAGTTACTGTCTCTGTATTCAAGTTACAGAAGAGATAGCAGTGAATATCGGTGCACTAGGAACCGTCAGTTTCTCCAAAGGACGATATATCTATGTTGGCTCCGCATTGAACGGATTGGAGCAGCGGATAAAACGACACTTCGCAACTAACTTAGGAAAAGGGAAAGCCATCCACTGGCACATTGATTACCTTCTATCTGCCATTGGAGTTACGCTTGAGGAAGTCTTCATCAAGGAATCGAAAAAACATGAAGAGTGTGTTATAGCAAGTAAAATATCTGATAGAGAATACCCCATTCAGCGTTTCGGAAGCAGTGACTGCCATTGTAATAGCCACCTATTTTGGGTGGATTCATTTACCATGCTTAATGAAATTGGATTACGGAAAGCGGAGAATAACTCGTTCATTTCTTTAATAACTCAGAGATGAGAGGGATCGAGAGCTCAGCGTTCGTGACACCCGTGTTGAATGCAAGAAGCGCTGCAGCCTCTATCTCCTTCTTTGTTGCTCCGGCTTTGGTGGCGAGACCTATGTAGTGACGTAAAGCGATGGGGTCTCGGGTTGTAGAGAAAATACCTACGAGAATAAGGCATCTCGTCTTTTCATCTAAACCGCCATGAACCGCAATCTCCTTGCTGAGCTTCAGGTAGGCTTCTGCAACATTGGGGCATTCCTCCATGAATATTTCCCATACATTCTTCTGTGGCATTGTTGTCATGAAAGCGTAGTCCTCCCTGAATTTAAATGGGTCCAGTTTTTAATATAGCCTAAAATAGTGTAGCTTGTTGTAATTATTAATACAGATAATCGAGGTCTAAACGATTTATGGAAATAAATGAGTCAGCTGATATCTTCATGAAGGATATTGACTCTCTCATCGCTAAAATCCGAAAAAAAATCAACATAGAAAATTTACCAAAGATCAATATCCTTAGAGATCAAATCGAATTAATGCATCGAGACAACCTTGTAAAGATCAATCACTCTATCATGAAACTTGTTATTGCTAAGCACCTAATAGAGGCTGGATTTGACCCAAAGCTGGAATTTAGAGTAAACGGAGTCTCGGCTGATGTTTATGCTGAGAAAGGGTTAGGGACTATTATAGTCGAAGTTGAAACTGGATTTGTTCCTCAAGAAAACGTTCTTGACCCACAACAGTACCTTAGAGCTAGAATAGCTAGTAAGATCGTTCGATACAGTAATTATGCTAACAAATTCGTACTTGCTATACCTCCTTATTATATTCTCCAGATCCCTGCATGTCTTACCAAGCCCCCTCGTTTCAGAACTAATGAAGAGATAGAATCAATCAAGCTGCTTTGTGACCTTTATTATAATAAACCTCAAGTTAGTTTAGATGAAATACGAAACGCTAGGCTTCACGCGGTATACGTTGTTGATGTAGAAAAAGTCATTGTTAGGGAGTGGGAGGTAAACGAGTACATGGGAAAGGCAAGTTTATGGAGCACCTAAGATAGAATTGAAAAGGTTTAAAATCCCGCCTTCAAGCTTGAAAGGAAGGACTAGGATGAACTTCTCCCTCGCAATATTTAGTGTCGGTTTCCTGACAGCGATATTAGGTGCTCTAATGGTCTATCTTAGTCTCCGAAGGAGTACTGAGGACCTAACTTACGCCCGTTTTGGATTTCTGATTAAACCGTTGGAGAAGGTTCAAGAAAGCAAACGACTAATTAAATTCATTTTCTCTATCGGGGTTATTGTGACTCTCACTCTCTTTGTAGGAACTTTGATGGGCTATTTGAAGTGGTGAACATGACCAACAAGAACTGTTCAAACTGTGGGGGAGAAGACGCCGATATACTTTGCAAACACTGTGGGGAGTTTGTTTGCGATGAGTGTTACGATGAAGAATCAGAACTCTGCATTGAATGTTTAGAGGAACTGGAAGTCAAGAAAGCAAAGAACAAGATGGTTTTACGTGTAGGTGGTATTTTTCTAATTCTTGTTGGGTTATCAGCGATGGCTTCAGGACTTATGTCGGGGCTCCCCGTTGAAGGAGTCACAATTATTTTTCCCTTCATGATGGGTACTGTCAGTCCATTAATCGCAGGTGCTTATAGCTTCATTTTTTTCAGTATTATCGCTATTGCAAGCCTACTTCCCTGGTACATTCACACGTGGGAAGAAGAGTATGATGGCTTTACTGAGGGTAATCCCTATGAAGGTTTACGTATAAAGGAAGGAAAGATGCAAGGTGGAGAATCAGTTAGCAGTACCGACTACGTGATAACCACCGAAGTTCCAAAAAAGCTTGTGAAAACAATAATGGTAGAGACTAGAAAAAATAGTATAAGCCTCACAAGCAGTGTCGATAAAGAATTCGCTAAGACCTATAGTCTTCCTAATGGCTTCAATTTGGAAGGGATAGATTATGACTACGACGAAGGATACCTTATCCTCAACCTCCACCTAGCTAGAGTTGGTTAGAACCATTTAAAGTCCAGTTTCACACATCCCT
Source organism: Candidatus Bathyarchaeota archaeon (assembly GCA_041304325.1). GTDB lineage: Archaea > Thermoproteota > Bathyarchaeia > TCS64 > TCS64 > UBA8941. The sequence continues at coordinate 17,501 of JBFYNP010000085.1, read as the reverse complement.
TCTCTGATCTCCTTTGCCTAAGATCTATAATCTTGAAAGCCAGCATCGAACTCTAAAAGGAGTTCAGATGATTTTCGGTGATGGACTATGCAGTAACATATTCGTTATTGGACGTGAACACACGACACTAGTGGACACTGGTGTGGGAAATTGGATGAACCCTGTATGGCCACAGCTTCAAGAGATAGGCATCAAACCCGATAACTTGGAGAAGGTAATTTTAACTCATACACATCACGATCACTTCTCCGGCCTTTTTCTTATAATGGAGAAGGTCAAACCAAAAGTATACATCCACTCAAAGGACACAAAATATATCGCCAAGCATCTTGGAAAAATACTAGTTCCCTGTGAGGACGGAGAAATAATTGAGACCGAAATTGGACCCCTCGAGGTGATTTGGACTCCAGGTCATACCGAGGGAGGGATATGTCTGTACTCTCGCGATAAGTGTATACTCTTCAGTGGTGACACGGTGTTTGGAGATGGATATTTTGGTGCTTTCCAAGGTGAATCCGGTAGCTATAAGCAGCTTTTAGATAGTCTTAAAAAACTTACAACACTCAAAGTAGATGCAATGCTTCCAGGGCATGGTCAGCCGGTCTACGACGACCCTGAGGGCAATATTATGTTAGCGTATCAGACCGCGAAGAACTGGGAAGACTAGCTCGGCTTTATTATATACTCGAATTGGTATACGAAAACAGTTCCACCGCCACTATAATAATTTCCCATGGAATCAGCTATAGTTGGGTCACTCAAGACATGAATGGGTTGAGCATATCTGACTTCTACCCATGTGCTTAGCAGTGTATCTCCTTTAGTAGTATCCGAGCTAACTAGTACATTCCATTCAGCGACATGTGCCCCGATCTCTGGATTATTACCTGCGCCATATTTCCAGATCGCGTCATAACCAGGCGCAATACTCTCCGCGGTTGGTTGACTGCTAACTATCACCCTATCAGTAGCTAGGGACGTAAAATAGGTGTAAATTCCTGCGTTTTTAACCCCTTCTACAGAGTTGAGTTTGAAGGGACTTATGGTAACTCGTATACGTCCATTATATCCATAGGTTGCATTGTTAGATTCTATAAGGGTTCTTGGCACGTTTGTACCTTCAAAAGTGTGGATCGGCTCACTCTCAAATGCAGCTTGTATAATGAATTTCTCGTCTTTTAACAGGTTTTTAGCTGTGATCTTAATAGCTCCATTTTCTTTATTATAGCTTACTTCTACATCCTTACGATCTTGCTCGATATTCAAAAATGTAAGACCATTTATGGTTTTATCTGTTATTGTAAGAAGATCAGACCCATCAACAGACGTGACGGCGTAGTTTATGAGGTATCTGCTATCCAGAGTGGGGATACTAGCTCCACGAATATCCAGCCACTGAACTTCTTCTCTGCTAAGTAAAATAGTCCCTACTTTGGGGGGAACTGCAAATTTACTGATGTAGACAAAACCTATACTCGATATGAAAATAAAAAGGAAGAGAATCGTTACAATAGTCTTTCTTGTTAGCTTTCTCTTCACAGGTGGTTTTGAGCTCAACCTGATCTACAGCAAACAGTGTAGCGATGGTTATTTGAATTGCGGTTTTGTTCCGGTGATTACTTAAGTCTAAGACGCTTACATTGTTTGACCCATATGGTGGAAAAGAATCTTGATTTAAGAAGCGATACGGTCACATGGCCCACACCCGAAATGAGAGAGGCAGCGGCTAATGCAAAGGTTGGAGACGACGTTTTCGGCGAAGATCCAACTGTCAACGAGATCGAATCTCTAGCAGCGAAGATCCTCGGAAAGGAAGCAGGTCTTTTTGTAACAAGTGGTACTATGGGGAACCTTGTTGGGGTATTAAGTCATACTCAAAGAGGAGACGAGATCATTCTTGAGTCAAGGAGCCACATATTCGTAAATGAAGTGGGAAACATCGCGACGGTAGGTGGTCTCATGGCACGGACAGTCTCAAGTGAGCTAGGGTGGATGAAGCCTGAAGATATCGAGAAAGCAATTCGAGCCGAGAATATTCATTACCCCGTTACACGATTGATCTGCGTAGAGAATACACACAACACCGCTGGTGGAATAGCTATAACTACGAAGCAGATGAAAGCGGATTGGGATGTGGCAAAGGCTCACGATCTTGGTGTACACTTAGATGGCGCACGCCTATTCAACGCTGCCGTAGCCCTCGAGGTTAAGCCTAAGGACATCGCAAAATATGCAGATACCGTACAAATATGTTTAAGCAAGGGCCTTTCAGCCCCCGTTGGTTCTGTTGTAGTTGGAACTGAGGAACTTATTACTAAAGCGCGTAAATACCGAAAGATGGTAGGTGGTGGAATGCGCCAGGCCGGAATTATTGCAGCTCCAGGTATTATAGCTCTCACTAAGATGGTTGATCGGCTTAAAGACGATCATGAGAATGCTGCGTTTTTAGCTAATGGGCTCAAGAATATGGGGATCACAATCCTAAATCAGGTTCAAACAAATATGGTGTATATCGACTTTTCTAGTATTGGCTGGAAAGCCGAGAATTGGAACTCAGCCATGAAGTCTCTTGGTTGGAAGAGCGAGACCCGTGGCACATCTTTGCGCCTCTGTACTCATTATGGGATCGAACGAGAAGATATCCAGATCCTTCTAAAAGGGCTCGAAAAGCTTGTGTAAACCCGCCACTCTTTTACGGTAAGACACTTATCTTTTCAACATGATCATCACTGATGCTGGGGGGCTTCGCCACCTAGGCACTGAGATTTTCTCTGCATTGGGAGGTCCTAAAACTAAAACAAAGTTTGTCGCCGAAACTCTAGTTGAAGCGAACCTTACTGGACATGACAGTCATGGGGTATGGTATTACCCCGTTTACTCTCAAAGGATTAAAGACGGTTGGATAAAACCTGAGAAAACTCCCAAAATTATCCGTGAAACTGAAGCCTCAGCTTACATCGATGGAGAGTGGGGTTTTGGTCAAATAACTGCTAAAATTGCAATAGAAACCGCAGTGAAAAAAGCGAAGAAGTGTATGATTGCAGCCGTCGGCGCCTATAATTGTAATCATATCGGCCGACTTGGGTACTACACAGAATGGGCTACCACACAAGGTATGATCGGTATGATGTTCGCGAACGTTGGTAACCCCATCGTCGCTGGTTTCCATGGAACCCAGAAAACCTTTGGTACCAACCCTGTGAGCATATCAACTCCAACAGAAGGTGAAACTTTCCTAATGGATTACGCCACAAGTCTCGCAGCAATGGGTAAGGTCAACGTTGCCAAGACAAAGCACCAGAAGATCCCGATGCACTGGAGCCGGGATAAAAATGGTAATCCCACAGATGATCCAAACGCTGTCAGTCAGGGAGGGTGGCTTCTCCCATTTGGTGAACATAAGGGGTATGGTCTTCAAATGGCAGCGGAACTCCTCGGTGCAGTACTAACGGGTAGTCGTACGAGCATGGAAGGGGATAGAGGTCCACCAAGTCCTAATGGAGTCTTTTGTGTAGCTATCAATCCTGAAGCCTTCATCGGTCTTCAATCCTTTAAAGAGAAAGCCTCCGAAGTTATGCGAGTCGTAAAAAGTAGACCTCCCGAGAAAGGGGAAACTGTCTTAACTCCTGGTGATCCTGAAAGGATTAGTAAGAAGCAAAGACTGCGGGAAGGTATACCTCTACCCGAGGATACATGGGATGCGATCGTTAAGCTCTGCGTAGAGCTGAAACTTGACTCCAGTATCGCCCTTAAACTTTAGCGGAGTGCAACCGTTTAAAGGGGTGAACCCCACATATTACTTGAACTCGGTAAAGACTAAGCTGGTTGATTCCGATATACACAGCCTAACTGGACTCACCGAGAGTGTTGGTGATGACTCACCGTAAGTATAAACGAAAGAGGTTGGTGGCTTGAGCTCTTTAAGGAGGAAAGTTAGTGGGAACTCAGATCTCAGAAGACGACCGCATAGCTGAGGAGCGTCGTAATGCTATTCTTGAAGGTGTAGGCGACGATCTATCTGACTCCGAAATAGCAGCTCGTCTCGGGATGAAGAGGTGGGAAATACGCCGTGAAGTACGTCTTATGCGTGAGAATATGGATAAGCGGCTTCTAGAGGCGGAGAGGCGGCGTAAAGAGATCAGGTCGGGTAATGAGAAACGCAGGGAAGAAGGTGCTGCCCATAGCGTACTTGACGCAAGATTTCAGAGAATGGGCGGTATGGATCTCCAGCGCAGGAGCTTTCTAAATATGATCGGTTTCTATGAAGCTGATCTTAGACGTGTTCTTGCTGCTAGAGACGAAAAGATAGCTGTCATGGCTCTACCGAGAAGTGTTCGAAGGGTCCTGACCAATAATGCTATTCTTGATCATGGTCGGGTCACCACCGCAGCTCGGGAAGCTATTTTACGTGGAAGCTAAGCGTAGACATAAATGCTAACTCCTCAAGCTTTTGAGCATGGACTTCTGGTTTCCTGTTGAAGAGCGGAGAGAGGGTGCTGCACTTATCCTCGTTCCAGAGTTAATGAATATAAATAGAAGTCTGAAGGATCAAGACCGGATGAAAGCTGCGGTTTTTTATAATCCATTAATGCAACTAAATAGAGACACCGCAGTTCTGATTCTTAGTATCCTTAGAGATGAATTGATGCGTCCAACGCAAGTCTGTGAGCCAATGTGTGGAAGTGGTGTTCGTGGTGTAAGGTTTGCACTAGAAGCAGGTGCCGGTTCAGTTGCGCTCAGTGACCTTAACCCAAGTGGGGTAGAACTAACTGAGGAAAATATTCGAAGAAATGGGGTCGGAAATATCGTGAGGACCAGGGTGATGGATGCGAATCTTCTTCTCAACATCCATTCGAGCCCGAACTACAGATTCGATTACGTTGATATTGACCCGTTTGGAACGCCTTCACCTTTCCTCGATTCAGCAATTCGTGCTACACGCGACGGTGGTATACTTGCGCTAACTGCTACCGATATGGCGCCACTCTGTGGTGTTAACCCTGCAGCCTGTCTACGCAAGTATGGAGGAAAGCCTATAAGATGTACATACTCTCACGAGATCGCTCTTAGACTTCTTATAGGATCTGCGGTTCGTATTTCCGCTATACATGAACTGGCAGCAATTCCAGTTTTCAGCTACTATGCCGACCATTATGTTCGCGCTTACCTTAGGATTGACTACAGTGCTAAGAGTGCCGATGCAGCGATCGCCGATATGGGTTATCTTGTTCACTGCGAAAAGTGTCTATTTAGGGAAACAATGAAGGGACCTTATCTTAAGATGGGGCGGATTTGCCCTGAATGTGGAACAGGTATGAAGGTTGCAGGACCAATGTGGCTCGGTGAGCTCGCTGACCAGGTTATCTGCACTAAAATGCTAGAAAAGATTAAGAAAATCAGTATCCAGTGGGAGCGTCGACTCGAGAATATTATTAGATCTGTTCAAGCTGAGATCGGTTATCCTCCAACTTTTATTCAAATCGACGAGATCTCAAGTCACTTGCATATCGGTAGCCAGAACCTCAAAACCCTTCTGATTAAGCTTGAAGCCGTCGGCTATAAAGCAACAATGACTCACTTTAACCCGCGCGGAATTAAAACTAACGCCACTGTTAGCCAATTAGCAAACGTTCTTAAGGATTAGCGAAAAAAGAGTGTGAAAGATCATGGCCCGCTGGATGAACGAGCGTCGACAAGAGCACTATTATAACAAGGCAAAGGAGGAAGGCTACCGGAGCCGTGCTAGTTATAAGCTCATTCAGCTAAACGAGGAGTACCATTTTTTTGATGGTGCTAATACTGTCCTAGACTTGGGAGCTGCCCCTGGTGGTTGGCTTCAAGTTGCTTCTACAGCTTTACTCGGTGGTGGGTTAATCCTTGGTGTTGATCTTAAAGAGATCTATCCTCTTGACGCAGAGAATGTAGAGACAATTGTCGGGGATGTCACTAATCCCGAGGTTCAAGCAGAGGTAATGGATCTTTTTAATGGTAAAGCTGATGTAATTTTAAGCGATATGGCGCCTAACGTCACAGGGGTTTGGGAGATGGATGACTATCGACAGATCCATTTAGCCCGAACTGCCTTAACAATAGCTGATAAACTCCTTAAATTAGATGGCTGGATGGTTATCAAAGTCTTCCAAGGTATAGAATATAATAATTTCCTCAAAGACGTCAAAGCGATGTTCGAGAAAGTGCACGTCTTCAAACCGAAAGCAAGCAGAAAGAGCAGCGCTGAGGTTTATTTCGTATTAAAGAATCTTAAGAAGGATCGTGTTCTTCCTGAAGAATTCCGGTTAGGTTATGAACCTAAAAAATTCGATGATATTGAATCTGATGGACCTATCCCCGGGGATCAACTTCCCCCAGAGGAGTCAAATTAGCTCTGTGAGAACTTTAGCAACTATTGCGTTACTCTGTATCACTGGAGCTCCAGTTATCTTCTTAATTTCATTAGTTAGGTGTCTATCATAACCGAAGCAATTAAGGAAAATAAGGTCCAATTCCTTGTTTTTTAGTCTCTCACACAAGCATTCGAGATCACTCTTATCATAGGGGCTATAAAAATCGCCGTATAACTCTAGACCGCTTCGACCGAATTCACGCTCCATGTGAGTTATCTGCTCGACAGCAGGGTAAACTATGCCTAGTTTTCCGCGTTTTATACTAGCCTCTAGGACTCCGTGTAGGATCTCACTGGGGGTAACAACAAGGTGCTTGGCGTTAAAAGCGGGGAACTTTCCTGTACACATAACTACTGTGAGGTTGATCCCCAAAGTCTCTAGTTTAGTTATTTGTTTCTGGAGCAGAGGAATTATGACGCGTTTGGCAACTTTTACCTCAGAACCATCGTTAAGTCGTGTAGCAAGTATATAGTCATCGTTATGAACATCGAGTAATTCGACTTGTTTTTTAGTCATACCATCAAGTGCCCCAGCCTCAATGAAATCATAGTCTGGGCCCATGATCTCCTTTATGGGGGGGATGACATCTGTACGGGGGGTTTGTCCAATGGTGAGCATCCCTATCTTCTTCATGGGCTAATGTCGATTAAGCACTCCTAAAAGGTATTTGCTAGGCGAACCGCTTCTTTAGTGAGTCACGTTCCGCATCGACAATCCGCGTAAAGAAGGGATCTGACTCTCCTTCTGTTTCTGCTAAAATGTCCCATGCCTCAGTTAAGTCTACACGCTTCGCTGCCCCAATGATTGCTGCGCGGCGACCATAGAGGCTAACGAGTTTGCTAACTTCGCGGCCTCGCTCCCACCACTTTGGTTTCTCTTTTATATTTCGGTTCCGCTCTAGTCCTTGTTGTTCTTGAACTTCTTCGATGAATCTGTCGTAGACACCTATCTCTGTTGAACCGCAAACTGGACATACAAGTTTCTCTTCCAGGTCCTTAATGCGAGCGGTATCTACCCAATCGTTTTTTCCGTGGCAAGCTAGTATACGTGTCTCAGTGTAAAGGCGTGCTTTTGCGGACTCGAGAATGATCTTGTCCATCTTTTCGGGTGGCACTATATCTGATTTTAAACTGATTCCCTCAATGATTACTTTCCCGATGGGTGTAACTTCGCCTCCGGTCTCTGCAATTACAACATCAATTTCCCCTGATTCAATCTTTCTGAGCAGGTTTATGGTTTCCTCTACATCGAGATCAAGTCTGTATGTGTCCTTGAGCGCTTCCTCATATATTATTGAGCCCTCAAAGCTTTTCATTAGTCTGCCTAGAGTAACGTTACTGAAGTCAGCAAATTTGCTGAGAGCCCCCGCTTTTCTAGCTACGTTGATGAGTCGACGTTTGAATACACCTGTTTTGGTGACTGCATCCCCTATAAGCTTCTCAACATCCTTCTTGGCTAATGTACGAAGTATTTTGGCTATGTGTTTGGAATCTATCTCACCAACGGTTTGAGTTGTGACCATATAGGTCTCTTGCTGGACTCCGACAGGGTATCCAGTTTCTTCGCTGATGATATGACCCACAACGCGGGCGAGTGTTCGGTTTACGAGTGTACCAAAGTTAGCGTGGATGATGACTTTATCTTCCCAGCTTTCGAGAACAATGCGCTTATCTGTAGGGACCGGAAGACCCATCTTCTGTTGCTCAGCAACCTCACGTGTTGCTCTAATGATGGTCTCTGGACTTGCGGGGTAAATCTTTGAGAGTTCATTGGAGATGGATGCATGGTCCTTACCTGCTGCGAGATCGTCGGCGACTTGGCCTTTTATCCTACCAACCTCTTGAGCGACCTCAAACGGGACAGGTATCTCCTCACCGATCCAGCTCGGAATGGCTCCGGTAGGGTCAGGTTCCGATTTTACATATATTTTATCGTTATGAACATTAAGTATCTTCCATGGACTCCCGCGTAGAGTAAACTTAACTCCCGGCTTTCCGTACTCCGCGACAAACGCTTCCTGGAGAACACCGATTGGTGCATCATCTTTTCCGTCCAGAACTAAATAATCCTTCTCATCTGGGATCATGCTGAGATTGTTAAAGAAGTACTTGTAGATGGTTTTTCTGCTTCCTCTCGGACGTATAATAACCTCATCCTCAGCGGAAACCCACGCCATCCGAGGATACCTGTTATGCATATATGCGGCAGTGAACTTCACGTCCTCAATAGACAGGTCTCGAAACTCGAAGGCTCCCTTGAAGAGGTTAACTACCTGAAGGAAGTAAAGGCGTCCTCTCTGTAAAAGTTCAGCTGTCATCTGATTTACTAAAACATCAAACGGTTTATCGGGGATCCGTAGAGGTTCCATCACCTCTTTTAGCGCTCTATCACAGATCACCATGCTCTCTAAGGCATCGTCGCTGTTTAGACTAACGATAATGCCCTTGCTTATCTTATCAAGGCGATGTCCGCTCCGTCCAACACGTTGAAGTAACCGTGTAACTTGCCGGGGGCTGTTATATTGAATTACTAGGTCTATTGATCCGATATCTATACCGAGTTCGAGACTGCTTGTGCAGATAACGGTGCGGATATCCCCCGCCTTTAACCCCTGCTCTGCGGTGATCCTACTAGTCTTTGCGAGTGAGCCGTGGTGAATACTTATAGGAAATTTTAGATCCCATAGGTTAAATCGAGAGGCTAAAACTTCACTCGTACTTCTTGTGTTAGTGAATATTAGCGTTGTTTGATGATTCTCTATCAGTTCCCTCATAGCACGAAGTCTTGAGGCAACTTCTGGGTGGGTAAAAAGTTTTGCAGCATTTTCGTAATCTTCGGTCTCAGGTTCTGGGAAGATGATCTCAAATCGTGTTTCACGTAACGCGGATACCTGAACCGTCTCAACTGGGCGGTCCTGTCCTGCTAGGAATGTAGCTACTTTATCAGGGCTGCCAATGGTAGCACTAAGCCCAATCATCTGAGGAGGCGAATCCGCTTGTTCTCTGAGTCTCTCGAGTGCGATACTAAGTTGACTTCCCCTTTTATTGTCAGCGAGTTCATGAATCTCATCGATTACTATCCATTTAACCTGTTTAAGGTACTGCTTGAGTGTACGGCCAAGGAGGATAGCTTGTAGAGTCTCAGGGGTGGTAATGAGCATATCAGGAGGATTGGTGCGTTGCCTATTACGTTCCTGGGTGCCTGTGTCTCCGTGTCTTATTCCAAGTTTAATGTCGAGTCTATTGCACCAGTAGGTCATTCGATCAAGGATATCTCTGTTGAGTGCACGGAGTGGAGTGATGTATAATATGCTTATGCCTGGCTTTCGATTTCCCATCATAAGGAACCTATCTAGCACAGGCAGCATTGCAGCTTCGGTTTTTCCGGTTGCTGTCGCTGATATTAGTAAAACGTTTTTGCCTTCCAGGATGAGTGGTATAATCCTCCGTTGCGGTTCAGTGGGTTCAGAGAACCCGCGATCTTCTAGAAGCCGCCGAACTGGACGGCAGAGAAGACTGAACACGTTATCATCGACCAAGGCGGATCATTTAAACGAGACTTGGATAAAAACAATATCTAACACTGAACTGGAGTTAATGAAATATGGCTAATATGACAACAGTTATGTCCGGTAACGTCATATCTTTAGACCAAACTACTTTTCAACATGGGTCTCAAGCTTAAAGATGAGTTTCCCCTCTGCAGAAAATACATTTACTTTGATTGTGCTGCTCAAGGAGCGATGCCGCTCAGCACTATAAAGACCATCGAAGAGTATGAGCATGATCTGAAAGCACTCTATATGGGTGAAACCCCTTGGAGTGAGCTTCTGGGTAAGTGGACAGAGCGTCGTATGAATTCAAAGAAACTATTCTCTGAGCTCTTCGGATGTAGCTCTGATGAAGTTGCTTTTGTAAGTAATGCTACAAATGGGTTAAACACCGCTTTCAGAATGATTCCGATCAAACGGGGGCAGAATATTGTTACAACCGATATGGAATTTCCTATGTGTAACATTCTTGTCAACTCCCAGCAACTTCGTGGTGCTGAGCCGCGTTTCATTAAGAATCGAAATGGTATCGCAACCCTCGAGGATTTTGAAAAATCGGTGGATGATAAAACCACAATTGTAATGGTGGATAGTCCAACTTGGTACAATGGTTACACTCACGACTTGAAGGCACTAAGTAAACTAACTCATGATCATGGAGCAAAACTGATAGTTGACGCAACGCAGGGGGTCGGAAGCCTCGACTGGGAAGCGAAGAAATGGGGAGTAGATTTCGCTGCAATAAGCACATACAAATGGGTCATGGGTGGGCCTTACTCACAGTCCGCAGGGTTTATGTACATAAGCAAAGAAATTCTCGATGAGTATCAACCTCCCGTAATCGGAGCCTCGGCATATGAGATTAAGGCTCAACCAGCCCAAGAAGGAAAGAACTATTTCACGTACAAAATAAAAGGCAATAAGGGAATAGGACGCTTCGAAGTCTATAACAGAGCTGAAGTAGCTTATGTTGCGGTGGAAAACTCAATGAGATTAATATTAAGTCATGGTAAGAAAGCGGTTGAGCGACAGGTAAAGAATGTAGATAACGCTGTTTATCATGCTGCTGAGGAAGCAGGTTATAAAATTGGTACACCCTCGGATGAGTCAAAACGAATGTATCTAAGCTTGAAGGTCGAAGACCCGGAGACTGTATCGAAGAAGCTCTATGAACGTGGTTGCGTGGCTAGTTATCGTGTTGGAGGACTCCGTGTAGCACCTCACTTCTACAACACAGTCGAAGAAGCAGAGAAATTTATTAATATATTAAAACAGGTGGCCCCACCCAAGTAAACACTTTTCAACACTAACACCATTTTCTTTCCATTAAGGTTGAGACCTTTGAAGGCACTTGTTGTAGGAAATGGTGCTCGTGAGCACGCGTTAGCTAAGAAATTATACTCGGATGGGGCGGAAATTATCTCTGCTATGGCGAGTCGGAACCCAGGGATAGCAGCACTTTCAAAAAGAGTCGAAATATTTGATATATTAAATCCAGAAAAGTATATTCGGTTTAAGGGGATCGATATTGCTTTTATAGGACCTGATCCAGTTCTCGCTGCTGGTATCTCTGATGCCTTGGAGTCAAACGGCGTACCCGTTGTTGGGCCCCGCAAGGCGCTGGCACGTCTCGAGTGGAGCAAAAGCTTTGCACGGAACGTTCTTTCTGAGAATGGGATAAATGGTAACCCGGAATACAAGATCGCCAGGACTATATTCGAGGTTAAAGAGTTCCTCAAAATTCATTCTGAAGTCGCCGTGAAGCCTGAAGGATTAACCGGAGGTAAAGGTGTGAAACTCACAGGAGAACATCTCTGTAGCTCGACAGAAGTAGAACAATACGCCGAGGAATGCATACGAAAAGATGGGTTAGTTATCCTCGAAAAGAAGCTTATCGGTAGAGAATTCACGCTTCAAGCATTCGTCGATGGGAGATGCGTTGAAGTGATGCCCATGGTTCGAGACTTCAAGAGAGCATATGACGGAGATCGCGGTCCCAACACTGGAAGTATGGGTAGCTTTAGCTGCCCGGATCATCTCATGCCCGATCTCCCTTCATCCACAATCCAAAAGGGTGCCGAAATTATGAAGCGTACAGTCGAAGCCCTCAGAGAAACAATAGGCGAGTACAAAGGGTTCCTATATGGGGGATTTATGAGCACTGACAGCGGGATCTACCTCATAGAGTATAATGCTCGACTCGGTGACCCCGAGGCAATTAACGTATTAAGCCTGCTAGAATCAAACCTAATTACAATTGGGGAGGAAATTATAGATGGCAAACTATCTAGACCAAAATTCAAACAAAATGCAACCGTGTGCGTTTATCTTGCCCCCAAAGGATACCCCGATAACCCGATCAAAGACCAACCCATCACTGTTGGAGAACTCCATTATAGCACAGCCCTATATGCTTCCGTATATGAAAATGCGGGAATCATAAAAACAACATCAAGCCGAGCCATCGCACTTCTAGCCCACGGGAGCTCAGTAGCTGAAGCTCGAAACCATGTTTATTCAGACATTAAATCAGTGAATGGTGCGTTATTCTACCGCAACGATATCGCGGCAAACATCTAATTTTAAAACACTAAGGCACATCAATTCCTAGAGGTCTAACCCTTGAGCATACTAAGCGACGATTATATTGCCCGTCTTGAGGCAATACTCTATGCATCTGGTCGCCCTATCAGTTTAGCAACGATCGTCGCCCACCTAAAACTTCAGGATGAAAGACAGGCGCGTTCCCTGGTGGATAATTTAAGTTTCCTCTATTCTGAGCAAGGTAGCCCACTTGAGGTCAGAAACCTCCCCGAAGAACGCGTTGTACTCCAGCTCAAATCAGATTATACTAAGGAGGCTCGAAGGTTCAGCGTCAAACCTCCTCTTACTACTGGTCCTCTCCGTACTCTTAGTTATATAGCTTATAATCAACCCGTAGAAAAGAGCGCGGTAGCTGAAGCTCGAGGTAGTCAATCGTATACTCATATTAAGGAGCTAGAAGAGATGGGGCTGATCGAGGCTGAAAAGTCCGGGCGCACTGAAATGATTCGCACTACCGAAGACTTTGCTGACTACTTAGGACTCAGTCGGGACCGAAGCGCCATGAAGCGGCAGTTAAAAGCTATATTCAAGAAGCTTGAAGATCAACTTCCGAAAAAGACATAACCTTAGTCTTGGATCCTAACTAATTTATAAGCTACGGTAAATGAGAATGTAATAATATGAGCTCAACTAACGATCCTGTATCAATTATAGCCTTTATTGCCACTAATGTAATTAGCGTATATTTCCTTTACAAGGTTATCAAAGGTGTGTATTACCACCTGACCCAGAGCAAAGACGACGACTTATAAAACGTCATTCTACCCTGATTTTTAGTAGCTTTAAAATACCTTAGAACCATAGCAATCATAGTGGATAATTAAATGAAATTCGAGATAAAGTATAAACCAAGTTACTCGATGCTTGTTGTTAACTTAGAGGCTGGAGAGTGGATCACTGGGGAAGGTGGTGCAATGAGTTACATGACTCCAACTATCGATGTGAGGACCCGCACACGAGAGAGGAGTATACTGGGAAGTCTTGCTACTGCATTGATCGGTGGACAGACGTTGTTTGTGAACGATTATGTCGCTTCTAGGGGAGCTGGAGAAATTGGTTTGGTTGCAGCTCCAGTCGGTGACATAACTAAACTTGTTCTCCAACCTGGAGCTGGATACATTATCCAAAAATCTTCTTATCTAGCGTCTTCTCAGCAGGTTGACCTCGATATCAGGTGGGAAGGGTTCAGTAAGGGTATTTTCGGGCAGGGGCTCTTCATGATAAAAACATCTGGGCAAGGAGACCTTTTCATAAATACTTTTGGAGCCATCGATAAACATACTCTTCAGTTAGGTCAAGAACTAATTGTAGATAACTTCCATCTCGTTGCGTTTAGTGACTCCTGCGATTATCATGTAGAGAAAATTGGTAGTTGGAAGGAGACAATACTTAGCGGTGAAGGACTTGTTACCCGTATCCGTGGACCGGGTGAGGTATATATACAGACAAAAAATATCCGGGAGTTCGCAGATTGGATGTGGGGTCTTATAGAGCCGAGAGTTCAAACTGGATCAAGGAGCAGGTAGAAACAGACTTTAATTCAAGTTAAAAATCATCAGCAATTTGGATGAGATCTATAAGGTTATCAACCAACCTATTGCAGCCGGCTTCTGTTAGGCGTTTACCCCACTCCTCATCTCTCTTATAACCGATAAAGATGACTTTTGCTGCATCAGCTGTCTTAAAATCGGTTGGAGTATCACCAACATAAAATACTTCATCCCTTGTAGCCCCGAGTTTATGAATAACATCGAGAAGATGTCGAGGATCCGGTTTAGGGTATGGGACATCATCCCTAGCTATCATATGATCTACCATTGAAGTTATCCTAACTAGCTCCATACTTTTTACCGCATACTCATGGCATCCTCGTGTTGCAACACCTATTCTAATGTGCCGTTCCCTCAGTTCAAAAAGTGTTTTATGGAGATTTTGCATTGGCTTGGAGAGAGGGATCCCCTCAAGCTCCACTTCGTTCATTGCCTTCTCCACTAGTTTTAGCAATCTTGGCATCCTCTCTGGAGCGATGCCGAACTCTGTCAGAGCTTTCTCACCTGCTTGGACAACAGAGTAGACCTTTCTCCGATCGTTAAGCTGATCGGTTGGAATACCCTCACTATTAAGCAGCTCTCGCACGCTTGACGCAATTTTCTCGTAGTTAACTTTTGAGTCGATGAGGGTTCCGTCGAGGTCGAAGATAACAGCTTTGAGGGGCATAAGGTAACGTGATGTAGCTTCATTTATCAAGTCTCCGAGAGAAATGCAGTTAAGAAAAAATTCTAAACCTCATATAGAGGTCCCACTGTTTACTCTTCATGGATGCCAACGTAAAACGATATGGCGTCACTCCTGATGGTGAGGCGTTTCTAATAACACTCCAAGCAGGAGATATTACGGCAAAGATCACTAATTATGGATGCATCATACAATCCATAAAAGCTCCAGATAGAAACGGAGAGAAAACCGATGTTGTCCTTGGTTTTGATAAGCTTGAAGACTATATTCGGTATGGTGCTCATTTTGGGTGTATCGTAGGAAGGTATGCGAACAGAATATCAAACGCGAGATTCATCCTCAACGGAATCGAGTATAAGCTATCTCCAAACAATGGACGGAACAGTCTTCACGGTGGTGCACATGGTTTCGACAAGAGGCTTTGGAAAATCAACAGTGTAGATTCTAGCAAAGTTAGTTTTAGTTACTTAAGCAGAGATGGTGAAGAAGGCTATCCTGGAAACCTTGACGTCTCATTAGAGTACTCTTTGACCCCCAATGGGGAGCTTGCAGCTAATTATCGAGCTATAACCGATAAAACAACAATCATTAACCTAACAAACCACAGCTACTTCAACCTTGCCGGTTCAGGGAATATCCTCGATCATATTGTCGCAATCAACGCTGACAACTATACACCAGCCGATGCAGAACTGATCCCAACTGGAAAAATATGCTCAGTCACCGGAACACCGATGGACTTCCGAAAACCTGTGCCCATTCACCATAGGATCTCGAAGCCCTTCGATCAGCTCAAATATGGAGGAGGTTTTGACACCAATTATATTATCAATAATACAAGTAGTACGTTCATTCCAGCGGCATCAGTCTACCATCCAGCCTCAGGCAGGTTAATGGAAGTGTATTCAACTGAGCCAGGGATTCAGTTCTATACTGGAAACCAGTTAAAGGGTAAGTATATCGGTAAAGGCGGTATCGCATACGAGAAAAATGCAGGCCTTTGCGTTGAGACCCAACATTTTCCGGACTCCCCGAACCACCCAGAATTTCCTAATACGATTCTAAGGCCAGAAGAGACATACTCTCAGAGTACTATTTACAAGTTCATGGTGAGGTAGATGTATGTTAGATAAAAAACAAGTTGCCGACTTGTTTAAGATAACATATGGTCGCACAGACTGTATAGTCACGAGCGCCCCTGGAAGGGTGAACATTATCGGTGAACATACAGATTATAACGAGGGTTTCGTTCTCCCTACTCCTATCAAGAGCCGTGTATGGGTGGCTGCATCAGCAAGAGTAGATAACGTTTATCGGCTTAACTCAGTTGATTACGGTGAAGACTTCTCATTCAGCTTAACTGACTTAAAATTCAATAAAAAGCATCGATGGGCTAACTATGTTATGGGGGTGGTACAAGCACTCCAAAAAGGGGGGCATAAGATCAAAGGCGCTGATATGGTCATCTGTGGAGATGTACCACAGGGTGCTGGTCTAAGTTCAAGCGCAGCATTAGAAGTCGCGGCTGCGAGGGCATTTCACTCACTTTTTAAATTAAACCTTACACCTGTAGATGTAGCATATCTGGGAAAATCAGCGGAGAACGATTTTGTTGGTGTAAAAAGCGGAATAATGGACCAATTCTCTGCAAGTAAAGGCGAATCGGGAAAAGCACTCCTCATCGATTGCCGAAGTAATAAAAGTCGATCTGTGATCCTACCGAATGAATATGCTTTCCTTGCTGTTCATACTGGGATCCATCGAAAGCTTGACTCATCGACTTATAATGAGCGAGTCGACCAATGCAAATTCGGGTTAGATATCATTAATCGCGAGCACAGTGATTTATCTTCTCTTCGAGATGCCACTCCTAATCTCCTTGAACAACACAGAAGAGTTATGCCTGACATTATATATCGTCGCTGTCGCCACGTCATTACTGAAAACCAGCGCGTCCTCGAAGCCGTAGATGCAATTGCGCGTGGTGACATAGAGGGGCTCGGTAAACTAATGTATGATTCTCATCGTAGTCTCCGATTCGACTATGATGTAAGTTGTAAGGAGTTGAATGATCTGGTTGAGATCGCGCGAAAAACTAACTACGTTTGTGGTGCAAGATTAACTGGAGCCGGCTTTGGGGGATGTACAATTAATCTCCTGCCTGTTCAAAAGACTGAATTTTTTAAGGAAATGGTGATAACGGAGTACAAAAAGGTGACTGGACTAGATGCGCAGATTTACCTAGTTTGAACCCCCCGTTAGGTTAAAATGCTAAACCATCTTAACTAGGTGGAGCGGGCTGGTAGATCAGTGGTATGATCGCCTGATTTGCAATCAGGAAGTCGGGGGTTCAATTCCCCCCCAGTCCACCAATTTTGTATCTAAAAAGGGTATTATTCATCTAATTTAGAAAATAGCCACGCGCGTTTGTTAAATTTATATGTATTTATTTTAAATTTTTAATGAATAAATGGTGTTTACCTAGAACATATTTTTACTGAGTTATTAGGATGGTGTAAAGGTGTCTAATGATGTTTTTATGCAATTTTTTGTAGGCTTCTCCAAAAATATTTATTTAAAGTTAATCTATTTCCGGTTGACTGAGTCATGTCTTCTCCAGATGTTAAACAAAATATGTATCAACAGAAAATAAATACGATGATCAATGAGTTAAATAGTATCAAAATCCAGCTTAGCGAGACCGAGAG
>JBFYNP010000084.1:0-16400 GCA_041304325.1 Candidatus Bathyarchaeota archaeon | reverse complement strand
TGGAAGAGCGGATTGCCGATATGGATAGTCTTGGTGTAGATATTCAGGCGCTAACCGTTTACGGTGATTTCAACAAATACGACCGCCAGATGAAGCTCACTAAGGAGACGGTTGAGGCCTGTAACGACGAGGTAGCAGCCATGGTTGATGAATACCCGGATAGGTTCTTAGGCCTCGGCATTTTACCGATGCAAGATATTGCAGGATCGGTTGTTGAGCTCGAGCGTTTAGTCCTAGACCTGGGGTTGAAAGGGGTCACCATAAAGGATCACATCAACGGACACACTCTAGATGAGCAGCAGTTCCTCCCCTTTTGGGAGGCCGCTGAGCGGTTGGGAGCGGTCGTTGAGTTTCATCAGGGCAGTACGATCGTGTCGCAGCGTATCCCTCGCTACTTCCTTGAGAACACCGTGGGCAACCTGGTGGAGCGAGTTCTCACTTTTGGGGCTCTGGTACATGGCGGGACCATCGATCGATTCCCTAAGCTGAAGGTTTGCCTCTTACATGGAGGCGGATATGTGGCTTTCGGGATTGCTCGAATGGATAAGGGCTGGGAGGCGGCGAAGCTTGACTATATGGTTGAATACTCGGCAGAAGAATCACACCAGTCGATCTCTAAGCTCCCTAGCCAGTATCTGGGGAGTTTTTACTATGATTGCGCAACGTTCAGCGAACCTACCCTACGATTCCTGATTGACACTGTAGGGATTGACAGAGTTGTATTCGGGACTGATTACCCATGCCCTATGGAGATGGTGGACTCGGTTAACTGGATTAACAGCCTAAAGAGTCTAAGTGCTTCGGAGAAGCAGGCGATATTATCAGTGAATCCGGCCCGAATGTTGGGCATCTGACAAGTAAGCTATCTTTCTGGAGAGCTATAGTCGCATGCGCGCGAGTACGCATTCAAAAAAATCGACTTCTCCTTATCTCCTAACTTGAGTTATGCTTAATCCCCCAAATCTAAATGGTTTTATCCCAACTAGCCGTCGCCAAAATGGCACCGGAGGGATTGAAATCGTCGCGAATCACATGTTTTTGGTGCCCTTCCAGACGCTTGAGTTCAGCGCCTGTAGATGCATCACGTAAAACAACAGACTGCCATCGGGATTAAAATTAACGCAGTTGACCCAGGGTGCGCTAGTCTAATCATCGTGTCAACGATTGTAGAGGGCTTTTCTTAAATTGTTCCGAACGCGAGCGTTTACGTGAAAACGTTTTCTTAGTACAAAATTAAATCCATCTATTTCAATTTCTATAAATGCAGATATCATGCATTTATAAGTTATACAGTTTTATCTCTTTTTCTTAATTTATTGATAACACGATCGGCTGCGAGTTTACCAGTTAATATTGATATAGGTAATCCGGAGGGGCTATAACTCCATTGACCCGCTTGAACAATATCCGGTATTGGAGTAGTGGTTGAACTGAATATTCTAGGGAGTCTGCTCTCTGCTGGCATTGGGTTATTGGTAAAAGCCCAACCAGTTACAGCCCCATGGGTATTATGAGTTCTCTCTTCAAGTGTAAGAGGTGTTGAACTAAAACAATGAATTAGAGAATTCTTAAACCCTGGATATATTGATTCGTTAAAAATATTAATCACTAACTGTTCCCATAAGTCTTTAAATTCATCGTACCAACCCTGGATATAAATACGTTTTATCAGGTGATAGTCAAACAAAGTGCTTATTATTAACCCTGTTTTACCAATTGGAGCTAGATTTTCATCTCTTAAACCTGGGATGGATATTTCATATGTTGTTAATGAGGCAAACTTCTTTACCCATTCTATAATAAACGTTTTATCTGATTCAGGTGGGATTGGTCCACTTGACGTTACTCCGAGTTTACTGGGGGTATAAAAGAAATGCCCAGTATTTTTATCCGAGAAATATTGTAGGTTCTTGTCAACGGCTAGGAATACTGTTAGGATGGAGTCGTTGCCTAACTTGTTTTTTAGATCATTTTGTCTTTTAATAACTGCTTCTTTTGTTTTTTTATCAGAAAATCCTTCTGGATCAATCATTTTATAGAGTGAGTTTAAGTCAGCCGCCCAGATTACCTGTTTATAATGATATTTACTACCTTTGCTGTCTACTAAATATTTTTTTTCTGCGTTGATACCGGATATTAGTGTATTAGTTTGTATTAAACCTCCTTTTTGTGTTATATAGTTTGTTAGTTTCTTTGGTAATACGCATGTACCTCCTATTGGGTATTTGTAATCTAAGTATATTTTCAAATAGCTTAACGCAAAAAATGCTGGGGTTTCTTTGAAAAAGTGTTGTGATATAATATCTAGTAGGGATTGATTCTTCGTATATTTTTCTAAAAATGAATAAACGGGTATATTTAATTTTGTGATTTTAGGAACGGTTAAGGCATAATTTAGAGCCCAAGGAAGAATTTTCTTGATTAGATAATCCCTATCTTTTTTTGGATCTAAAAATGCGGGATTATTGATCCCATATTGGACCTCCATATATTCCATTATCTTCTTTATTTGGTTGATTATCTTTGAAATTTCTTCTTTATTTTCTGGATATAAGGAATTTAGGAGATTTTGGTAGTCCTTGATATTTTCCTCAGATTTAATCCTTATAACTTGATCCTCTACACCTAGAGATATCTCATTTTTTTTAAACTCTAGATTAAGCCCTAGTTGATTAATCATTGGAATTAATATTCCAGAGTTTTCGAATGCGCGTATACCAGCATCATAAATGAATCCGTCGCGTTCAAAGCAACTGATGAGACCACCACATTTAGGTTCTTTTTCGATTAGAAGTGGTTTATAATCAGCTCGAGCCAGGTAAGCTGAAGCTGTTAAGCCAGCAATACCTCCACCAACAACTATCACCTCGTGCTTTGATGCAATCTCTGAAAAGTCTTCTTCTGGCATTAACTTGTCAGCCCTGTCAACTGTTCACTTATCTTCCAGACATTTTTACCCATTTCTCGATCCAAAGCATAGATTGCAGGTTTTTCTTCAATGGTCTGATTAAAGAATTTCCCACTTACTTTATCCAATTCAGGAGAAGCTATAAGATAATAGATCGCCCCCGCTGAGATTTCTGCATTCGATAAAAATGGATAAAGGAAGTAGCGTTGATAAAAACGGTAAAGCAGTCCATTATTCATACCAATATTTGTTCTAACGCCTCCAGGATGCATAGCGTTGATGGTCACCCCGCTTTCAGCCAATTGTTCCGATAATTCCCATATAGTTAATAATTGAGCTATTTTAGAGGCACCATAACTCTGAAAACCTGAATAACGTCTCCTCAACCAGTTCAAGTCATTTAGATCAAGCCCACCGAAACGATGCCCTTCTGAGTTGACGTATAGAATCCGGGATGGAGAACTCTCAAGCACCCGGTTTAATAATAGTCTAGTGAAGAGAAAAGATGCTAAGTGGTTAACTTGAAAAACGGCTTCAAATTCATCTACACTAAGTTTCCGGGTCGTATTATGAATACCAATATTATTTATTAAAAAATCTATTCGGGGATAATTCTCTAGTATAATCGATGAAGCTCTCCTTACTTGTTTTAAGTCGGCGAAATCTGCGATAACTACATTGACATTAACGTGGTAATCTTTTTCAAGTTCGTCTTTAACAATGGATGCCTTATTTTGATTACGGCATACAAGGATCAAATCAGCTCCACCTTTGGCTATTCTTCTAGCTGCGGCTAAACCCACACCTGAGGTCGTTCCAGTAATGACACATACACGTCCATCTATTCGCGCCGTGGTTTTTTTCTGAGGCATACGGCCGTTTACTATAAATTTTAATTCCTCAGGTAACTCCATTGGGTAACCTTCTTATCCAAAGTATTTTTTCATAAAGCTACGATAGCGCTTGTGAAGCCAAGGAATATTATTGAATATGTCTCCCCAGAGATCATAGTAATCCCTTTGGTTGATAATTCGATTATCCTCTCCCAGTGTCAGTTTGGTTGAACCATATATTGGTGTAGAAGGGTTTTTTCTAAATTTCATCTCCATTATCCAGTCAAAAATAAAAGCATTATCGGCTTGTGCAATTGTTAAGATATCCATATTAAGTTGCTCACAACGATCTGTCAGCCTATTGCAGAGCGCAATGAAATTTGCTTTACCCTCGATCCTCTGAATACTATCCTGGAAGACTATTTCTTCGTGGTAATAGGGGAATATATGTGACCAGTTTGGTTTGCCCTCCTTATTGTAGGTTTTACTCCATAACGCTCTTATTCTTTCAATTGTTAATGGTTCTTGAAGAGTCGAATTCATCTCGGTCAAACTATTCACCTCATGAGGGATTATCGTATTTACAGTGAAATTGCGTATGTGAGTCTGTGTGATATAATAGAATATAAACTCATTTAAAAAATCAAATATTATTCAACAAATGTACCAATTTTTAATATCGCGCGCGAGTGATTACATAGAAACTAGATATTCATAGTGGAGAAATATCCTAAATTCATTGCTTCCATAACGGTTGCTGGCTGTAGACAATCTCCAATCACTACGAAATCCGGTGCACAGTTACGCAGGGACTCAACCATTTCTGTTCTAGACTTAAGCCCTACAGCCAGTAGTATCGTATCGGCTTCGTAGAATCGTTCCTCTCCTTTCTCATTTACTGCGAACACGCCTTCTTCTGTTATTCGAGTAACCTTTGCGCGTGTTTCTAGTCGAACACTCTTTTCAAGCTCCTTCATCAGCGCTAACCAGTGCAAGTAGGGGGCTTCAGGTGCAGCTTTCTCGAGCATCTCTAAGATGGTTACTTCTCTGCCTAGGTGGGCGAGGTGTAATCCCTCCTCGCAGCCTACAAGCCCGCCTCCTATGACTGTTACCTTTTTACCGATGAAGTTTTCGTCGTACATACTCGCTGCAACGACTACATTCTTGCTTTTTATCCCGGGTAAGTTGGGAATGAGTGGTTCAGCTCCCACCGCGGCTATGAGTACATCGGGTGAGATCTCTCTCGCGACTTCGGGTGTGACTTCCGTTTCCATCATTAATTTTATTGGTCGTTTATGCACTCGCTGGATTAATACTTTAGTTAGATTCCTTATGTCCTCTTTGAAGTATTCATGTTCAGCGTATAGCAGTGCCCCACCGAGTCGTTTTCCTTTTTCACAGAGTATAACATCGTGTCCCCGATCCGCAGCTGTGATCGCTGCCTGCATCCCTGCAGGTCCGCCTCCCACTACCATCACCTTCTTCTTTCCGTTACTTACCTGGATGAACTTGCTCTCGAATTCTCGGCCTATGATCGGGTTAACGACGCATCTTGAAACAGCCTTCGGGTACTTGACATAGGGAGTGAATGATAAGCTAATACAATAATTGCAGCGAAGGCATGGCGTGATATCATCCTCGTTACCCTTCCTTGCTTTCATAGGTAGATATGGATCCGCGAGTAGTGCCCTTCCCAATGTAATCATGTCCGCCTTTCCGCTCACAAGAATCTCCTCCATCTGAGCAGGATCGTTTAACGACCCAACTGCTGCTACTGGGGTTTTTACGACTTTCTTGATTGCCTCAGCAAGGTACACATTACAACCTCTTGGAAGGAATACACTGGGGAACATCCTAAGACCAGCCGTTCGATCATTGAAGGTGGTCGCGGATGCGTGTATTATATCGACTTTACCATCTAGTATCTTAGCGAGTTCAACTGTTTCCTCCAGCTTCATCCCGCCATCCGTGAACTCATCTCCGCTGAGACGTATCTCGATCGGGAAGTTACGACCACACTTTTTCCGTATATCCTCAATGATCATCAAAGCGATACGTGCCCTATTCTCAACACTTCCCCCGAAACTGTCTTTCCTATGGTTGTGCAGGGGAGAGAACCATTGCGAAAGGAACCAACCATGACCTCCGTGGATCATACACATCTGTACGCCGCCAAGCTTTGCCATCTCGGCTGCGTCTCCGAAGGCACTAACAACTTGGTCTATTTCTGCGTCTCCCATCTCTATGATCTGTTTGCCGTAGAAGGAGGTCCCAGCGCTTGGGCCATAAACCGCACCATCCGGCCGTTGTGACCTTGCCCGGATTCCAGCGTGGAGAAGTTCGATGGAGGCGATAGCACCATGTTTTTTGATCGCGTCTGTGGTGTTAATCATGGAGGGAAGAACCCCCGGGTCATCGAGGGGATTGACCCTCCCGTGTGATGTTCCCTTTGAATCTATCATGCTCTCCCCGATGGTGACGATTGCTGCCCCGCCTTTCGCCCGTAGCTCGTAGTAGGCGGTGTTCTCAGGAGTCATATATCCCTCTGGTGTGCCATGTGCCCCCATGGGTGCGGCTTCAATCCGATTGCTTAGAACATATGGCCCCAATTTCATCGTACTGAAAAGCGTTGGAAAATGATTCATTAGATACTCTCTGTACTATAACGTTTAAAAATAGTATATGCCGTTTTGCATGACTCTTGAAGCACACTGCGTACATTTTACGTGCTACAGTTGATGTGCAGCACACAACTGCCTAACCCTTATTAGCATTCCTGATGGAGAGGAGGTGAACCGCTATGCCGATTGCGAAAATCGGGGACATCAACATCAACTATAGTACTCAGGGAACAGGGGAACCTCTTGTTATGATCATGGGTTTCGGCTCGGCTATGGAAGGCTGGTACTTCCAAACCTCTTTCTTTAGCAAACATTTCCGTGTAGTTCTTCTTGATAATAGAGGTGCTGGTGGGTCGGATAAACCGAAAGGGCCTTTCACGACAAAGATAATGGCTGATGATGTGATCCACCTGATGGATTATCTTAAAATTGAGAAGGCGCATGTGATGGGCGCGTCGATGGGAGGTATGATAGCGCAGGAGATCGCTATCAACTACCCGGAGAGGGTTAACAAGCTTGTCCTTGCATGCACATATGCAAAGAGGGGTGAGACGTTTAGCAACATATCGGACGGTGCGAAGCTGAATGGTTCACCCGCAGAGAGAATGAAAGCCATCATTGATCTTGCTTTTAATAAGCCGCTTTACAAGTTTGTTTTTGGTTTCCTAGCAAGATTCAGGTCAATACCTCAGGGATCTCCTGGCGCTGTCGGGATAGAGGGACAAAGCGCGGCGGTGACGAGCCACGATACACTTGACAGGTTGGATTCAATTACTTCTGAGACCCTCGTAATAGTTGGAACAAAAGATCGGCTCATAGATCCTGCTGCATCCGAGATTATCGCCAGTAAGATACCCAAGATTAAGCTAGTTAAAATTGAAGGCGGCTCCCATACCTTCATGGTTGAGAATAAAGACGAGTTCAACCGTGAAGTGCTGAATTTTCTTACAACAGCGTGATCTGACAGTTTAAACGAACTATAAATTAGTATATACACGCACATTTTTAATCGATTACTAGGAGATGCGAAACTGAGCACAACTCCGTTGTGCGCGCTTTTGGCTGAAGTGTTTTCATATACATTACTTTTTGTAGAACATTCGCGTCATTTTCAGTTATGAGCTCAGGAAAGAGGCATAAAGCAATGTCATTGGAACAACGTAAAGAACTATTTGGAGCATTGAAAGTCCGTTTTGAAAAAAACATGAGTCGACATAAAGGTCTTGAATGGGTTAATGTTCAGGCAAGGCTGGAAGCTGATACTGATAAACTGTGGTCCCTTAGTGAAATGGAGAGCACTGGTGGCGAACCTGATGTTGTCGCTCATGATCCAAAAACAGGTGAATACATTTTTTATGATTGTTCAGCGGAAAGCCCCGAAGGCCGAAGAAATGTATCTTATGACCGTGAAGGGCAGGAGTCAAGGAAAACAGCTAAACCAGAAAATAACGCTATCGATATGGCAGCATCAATGGGCATTGAGCTTTTAACAGAAGAACAGTATCGAGAGTTACAGAAACTAGGAAATTTCGACACAAAGACTTCGAGCTGGGTGAAAACACCTTTAAAAATTAGAAAACTCGGCGGCGCCATCTTTGCTGATCGCCGCTACGATAGCGTTTTTGTGTACCATAACAGTGCGCCTTCTTACTATGGAGTAAGAGGGTTCCGTGGCTCCCTTAGAGTCTAAATTTTAAAGAAGTATATGCATCAAGAAAGTCTTAAACCGTAAAATTCTACAGCGTTTCTAGTGGTTTGGTCTATGATCTGCTCCACATTTATACTCTTTATCTCAGCTAGCTTTTCGGCAACCTCTCGGACGTGCGTTGGATCATTTCGTTTATCCTTTTCGAAAGTTGGATAAAGCCATGGGGCATCAGTCTCCAGCATGAGCCTATCAAGAGGCGTATCTCGCACAACTTTCTGATATGTCTTACTGCGAATAACAATAGCGTTCATGGAGATATAATAGCCAAGCCCAATCGCTTCTTCGACGTGTCGTCTGGACCCAAACATGTGGAGATGTACCTTACGAGCATTGTTTTTTCTCAATATCTCGAAGGCATCATCAAAAACATCTTTATCATCAGGGCCTTTGCGTAAATGGACAACTATAGGAAGACTTAGATCGCGTCCAAGATCTATAAATCTAATGAATAATTGCCTCTGCTTCTCCCTCTCAGTTTCATCTAGAATGTAGGAGTAGTCTAGACCCGTCTCTCCTACCCCAACTAGGTAGCGTCTATTCTTCCTAAGCTCACTGATTGCTTCGTTGACTGCTTGATCGGTGAATTTTCCTACGTACTGAGGGTGTATTCCCGCGACAGCGAATATGAATCCAGAGTACTCCTTTACCATTTCAAAGGTTACTTCGAAAAGTTGTGGATCCGGCGCGTCCGTGATTACCGCAGACATTTGACTCCGGCATAATGAAATCAGGTTCTTCCTATCTCCGTCGTATACCTGCTGTTCAAGGTGGCAATGGGTATCTATCAATTCTGGGACCTCAGTTGGCTTATAATCTTTAATGTATGTGGGGGGTGTTTTTTATAGGAATCTCTTTTAGTACGTGAGTGTTTTTTTTTTCTTTTCTCAAACAGATGTAGCTTCTATAGAGTAATCTCTATACACAAGCTTTCTCATAAGATTCTTGGATGTCTAAGCTCTTTCCTGTTGAAAGCTCGAAAAAAAGCTTAAAGTGGGCTATCCTAATAGCTATACTCATTGATACTCCTTTTCTACTCATAACACTGTTTTCTGGTGTTGAGCCAAAGATATTTCCGCTCCTCATAATGATTCTTCCTCTAT
Source organism: Candidatus Bathyarchaeota archaeon (assembly GCA_041304325.1). Classification (GTDB taxonomy): domain Archaea; phylum Thermoproteota; class Bathyarchaeia; order TCS64; family TCS64; genus UBA8941. Next base: position 7,230 of record JBFYNP010000084.1, on the reverse strand, counting down.
CAATCTCGGCTCTGATAGTCTACGCCTCATATGCCTCCAGCAAAATGATGTATATTGTAGGAGAGGACGAATTTAGAATATCTTTTCCCCTATCGCCTCTAAGGATAAGTTATAGTAAAATCAGGTGTGCGGGTAAGATTGAGACAAATCTGAGGTTCAGACTCTTCGGTGGAAGCCTCCCTGGCTCCCACTGGGGCCTCTTCACAACGAGCAACATTGGAAACACTCAGGTATATACGACCAAGTATAAGGGAGAATTCGTCTTAATCGAGCTTTTTGATGGAACAAAAGTACTCATCTCACCTCAAGAGCCAGATGCCTTCCTTGAGACGCTAAGGCATAAGACGTCTTTCACTGCTCCAGCAATAAGCGAGGTTGTTGAGTCTAACTTAGATCGGCGTCTGGTCTATGCGCAGGTTACTGTTTTGTGGATTGCTTGGCTAGCTCTTGTATTATATGTAGCACAAATCTACCCAGGGCTACCGGAGACAATACCAGTCCATTTTGGACTCAACGGTATTCCTAACAGGTATGGGAACAAATCCGAGCTCATACTGCTCGTAGCTGTATCAACATTATTCCCAGCACTAAACACCGTCTTCGCTGTGAAATATGGGAAATATAGTAAAGGCCTCACAGTCTTCCTCAGCGCTATCTTCCTGCTGGCTCTAGGCCTCTTCTCCTTAGTAGTGGGACAGATTCTTCAAGCGATTTAAAAAAGCAGCTCTCGCGTGCCCTTATTATTCTTTTAAGAATAGTAATAGCCAAAAATAATTATATATGGGAATAGTAGCATTTCCATAAACAAAGTAATTCAGGAGAAACAAAAATTGATTGAATTAAAGGAATGGGGAACATTCAAAGAGATCGGTAATGGCCAAGCATTCAACAAGGATGGCAGATTCTACACCATCCTAGAAACCAAGAAAGGTGCTTACAGAGGCAATCACACTCACCCAGTTAACCAGTACACGCTTCTCATATCTGGAAGCGGGAAATACATTAAAAACGATGGAAATTTGACTGAGATACCGATGCGTAGAGGTGAGATAATTCAGATGGACGCCCATATCCCGCATATCATGGTACCTGAAGAAGACTGTTTAACCTTTGAGTGGTGGGATGGCGATTTCATCGCTAAAGACTGTGTCGAGCTTTTCGATGAATACACGGCGAATAGAATTGGGCCAGATAAATTAAAGAAAAAGTAAAAACAGGTTTATCTTATCTCGCACGACGCAGGCGGATTCATATTAGTTTAAAAGAAGATAACGCCACGGGATAACAATTATGTCTCCTATCGCGCGGCGAAAGTGAGTTTAATACCATCTGAAACAAATTTATAGACTAGCAATTCACGCAATACGCGCGCACGGCGGTGATAATAATAGTCGTAGCAATTGCAGGCAATTACTACATGTCAAACATTTTTCCTTCATCAACTGGGACATCTGTTGTGGGGGCAAAACTTTTGCAATTCACCGTAACCCTCACTAAAGGAGGAGTAAATAACGGAACATACACATACTATACAAAGAATGTAGATGAGATCAACAGCTCCTACAAATGGGGTCGAGCCGCCAACTTCATGATGCGGATTGAATACACGAACACAGTTGGTGCTAAATGGATAACCGTCTTCGATGCATCTCAGCAAAAGGCTTGGTTACAATCAGATGCTCAATGGCGAGATGTTACCGAGGGGTTTGCAATTCATTATAACGATCGTGCACGCCAGTGGCTGGTATACTGGAACAGTCTTCAAACTTGGAAAGGCACCGGAGATTGGACCTATAATGTGAATGAGGTTGCAGTTCGAATCTACGACATCAAGGTGAACCCTTCACTTTCGGCTAGCCTGTTTGGGCCAAATTAAACTAGCATGCACGCGCGTGTAACTCCATTAAAGGCGTGACGTGAAACCTTAGAGATTGTTTCTGAGGGGTATGTAGATAACAGACGCCGCAGCCCATGCACCGTGCGCTCCGAGGGGCTTCAAAATAATAATTATATAATTTAAATCTTTAAATTATCAAGTATTTTATAGCTTTAATATGAACGGTATTAAATATAATATTAAGCGCTACTCGCGCGCATTCCTAGTAAGCGCATATTTCTAGAAAGCTAATATTCGCGCCGGGTTTTTCTCTGTGATAGTTCGGATGTGATAGTCAGAAACACCACATTCTCTGAGCTTGGGAATTGCAAATCTTGTCAAGCGACAGTAGCCTTCTCCACCATAACGTCGAGTCATAACTTTAGCGCATGTGTCGGTTCCGAAAACAATTTGATTGGCGTATCCTTGATCTAGGAGCTTTACTATCCCTGCCAAGCGAAGCCAATCCGGAATCACAATTCTGTTTTGGTCTTCTGATTCTACATTGCCGGGAGAAAACTCCAGACTGATGTTTACGCCAGTATCCAGCAGCTCTTTGATGTATTCAAGTCTTAGATTGTACAACTCGGGGTGTGTAATCAGTAGTTTCATATCTCTAATCCCAAATGCACCCGCCACATGTGCGATAACCGCCCTGGACACATCCATGCCCTCTGATTTGAGCACCTCCACCACCTGACGGCCATCATCGCAATGAATCGTTAAACTCAAACCTGTTTCATTGGCTATCTTGGCTGCAGCTCTGAGAGCATTTTCTTCTTTAGTAGTCAAGCTGTGAACGGCGATCTTCAAATGTCCTGGTTTAATTCCGGTGCTCTCCACTCCGTTTTTCACCTCATCCATCATGTAGCTGTAGATCTCATCCTCGCCCATGGATAGATACTTGTCCGGCCAAGAGTCGCCAGTGTAGAGTCCGGTAGATATGATGATGTGAGCTCCGGTTTTTTTCGCAATTTCCTTTATAGTAGGGACTTTAGTGCGAATACCTGGGACGCTTAGCTCCAGTATGGACTTTCCGCCTGATTTCTGGAAGTCCTGGACCTCGCCAAGCATCATCACTTCATCGTCAAAGCTCAATCCATCCCAGTTAGTCATAAAGTTCCGCTTGATGAGTCCAATATTGGACAGGCTGACGGGGTCATCCGCGGTGTAGCGGTCGTCATTGGATGGAAGTTGAGTATTGTATCTTTTCCTCAGCACCCACCCGCCGTCCATCATCACGTGTTCATGCATGGTTGTGAAACCGAGTTCTTCAGGATTGATGGGACCCAAAACTGTCATTATAGTTTTCATCGCTACTCCCTCTTCGCATCTAAGTTAATACGCGGAGAGAAAATATACTTTTTCGCGCATACTACAATAGGATCGTGCGCACGCAAAATCAATAAAATTAATTCAACTCCGTGCGCGGAGGCTTAGTCTTTATCAGGCTAATGAGGAGCAGGTTGATTATGCTAAGAACTGCTCCGAGGTAGAAGGGTGCTATAGAGTTGTAAGCGTATACAACCATGAAGATCATAGGCCCGGCGAATCCGCCGATGTCCATGAATGTTCTATAAATACCTATTGTGCCTCCGCGGAAGTTGAGGGGGGTAATGTCTGTAAGCAACGCCATGAGGGTCGTCATATCTAGACCCTCCCCCACCCCAGCTAGAATATTCAGCAGAAGCAGCACCTCAAAGCTTTGGAATTTGGTCAGAAGTAGCAAGCTCACCGCGCTTATGCCAAATCCTATGAGTAGAATCGGGCGTCTACCAATTTTATCGGAGAGAATTCCCGCAGCTATCAGCGCTGGCACTTGACCGAGAATCTTCATGCTAACTACGAGCCCAATAGCTTCAAGTCCAAACGCGAGATCGTTTTTTAGGTAGATTTGAAGAACGGTTTGAAAAACTCCCTGCATAGTTAACATTCTGAGAAGTGTGCTGATGCAGACGGTCATTATTCCAAGGTTTTTGAATATAGCTAGAATATCTTTGAGGGCAGGCATCTTTCCTGAATTCTTATGGTCTTCATATCCGCGCAGACTTCCGCTTCTCCAAGCTATCAAAAGTGAGAACAAAGTGAGGGCTAGAGTGAAGTAAAAAACTTGATTAAAGCTAAAATATATTGCGAGAAAGGCACCTATGGGTGCGCCTATAAAGCTGCCTAGAAACTCAATTCCTTGAAAAAGCCCTAGAGATCGACCTCGTATGTTCTGCGGAAGAATTTTCATCAGTAAAGCCATGTTATTCATAAAATAGAGGCTGGTTCCGAGGCCCCATACTCCTCTACCGATAATTAAAACCCAGATGTTAGTTGCGGTGCTGCACAATAATGGTCCAACGCAGCTCAAGGCTATTCCGAATATTAGTAGACGTCGATGACCAATCCTGTCGCTGAGGATGCCTGCGGGGAACTCTAGGAATATTCTGCTGAAGAACCATGCAGAGACTACTAGTCCTACTAGAACGCCACTTGGATCCAGATAGGATGCCATGATGGGGAGGAAACTGGCGCTCAGACTCATTCCGGTCATGATCGCGGTTCCAATCAAGGTCATCTCCCAGTAGACCTTTGGGAGACCTTCACCTGATAGGGCGCTACGTGCCTGTTCCAATATTCTCAGTTTTAGCTCCCCTGTTAAAGGTTAGACTTAGGGCATCTAATTATAAAGTATTCTAGATTTTTAGGAAATACTATCATGAAATTGTAACTTTATTTAAAATTTAATTAATGTCTTCACAAGTCTTATAGAACTGAATCATACCAATGGTTTCGCATTTATTAAATCATGAAAAAGAAGACGATAGCGATGATCAAATAGCTGATTATAAGTAAGGCACCTTCGAGCCAGTGACTTTCGCCATCATGCACGATATTATCTAGAATAAAGACGCTAACAGCTATCGCAACCACCTCCAACGCATTGAAGATTAGTTGCATAGGATGACCCATTAGAAGACTAATGAAGACAAGTAGGGGTGCAACAAAGAGAGCGATCTGGGTGCTGGAGCCGACTGCGATGTTGATTGATAGGTCCATCTTATCTTTCATTGCAACGGTGACCGCGGTAAGGTGCTCCGCGGCGTTACCGATCAGAGGTATCAATATTACACCGATGAAGAATTCACTCATGTGGGCAGCTTCAGCAACATGCTCAATTACCCCAACTAGCATCTCAGACATGAATGCAACTGCGAGAGTTGCTACAATGAGTACGAGTAATGATTTCCGGGTACTCCACCCACTTGAATTCTCGACCGGTTCACCTCCGTGTTTTCCACCTATATATAGGTGCTTATGAGTTCGAAGGCTAAACCAGAGGCTCAATAGATATGAGAGCATTAGGAGGGATGCTATTCCGATGCTGACTTCCTCTAGAACGATAAAGCCTGTGTTCTTTGATACTAATGCAAATATTGCTGGTAGAACGAGCCCCATGATTGCGATGGTGAGGAGTGAAGCATTTGTGCTTGCTCCGGTCCTGTTAAATACCTGTTTTTCCTTACCCCAGCCACCAGCGAGGAAGCTTAACCCCAAGACGAATAGGATGTTGCTCACGATGCTTCCAGTGATTGAGGCTTCCACGATTTCAACGAGTCCTCGCTGAAGAGCAAAGATAGCGATTATCAATTCGGTTGCATTTCCAAAGGTGGCATTCAGTAGACCACCAAGCCCTTCACCCATCTTGATGCTGAGCTCCTCGGTGGCGATCCCCATCCATTTCGCGAGCGGTATGATGGAGGCAGCATTACCTAGGAAGATCCAGAGAGGATCGAAATGGAGAATCTCAAACACGAAGGTGAGGGGTATAAAGATAAGGAGAATAATTGCCCAGTCATAGGCGCTCCCCTGTTTCATAGTGCGTTAGCAATGGTAAGATAATATAGAGTTTATGATATGAATGCTTTGACCAAAAATTGTTTAGTTGAAGGGTGGGGCGCCTCCACCCTTGCGATGGTTTTTCGCTGGGTTTGTTAGGCCACCATCGCTATGTTTAGAGGTGTTACATAAATTAATAAATATATTCTACGCATAATCGAGTTCCCTATTGCATAACATAGAGTAAGGAATAGTTCATGCCTATCCATGTCGCACAACCTCAATCTACACATGTATGTGTAGATGTAGAGCATGCGTGGTCTGCTATTTTAACTATCGGCTCAGGAAGTTTTTTCTTAAAAACTACCTTCGGCGGTGTGTTGCTGATGACCGGTGATGATGACTGACGATGATCAATGGATGATGACGGCTGATGATGATTGATGATGACCGGTGATGACTGCCCGTGAGTGCCGGTGACTGCTGGTGATTTTTTTAAGTTTGCTTGTACAGCACTAGCTATAGGCTGAATGACATCAACAACGGATACTTTATCAGCAATTTCATCATCAATGAAGTCACCATCACCATCAGAGTCATCACAATCATCAACACCAAAATCATCAGAGTCACATGCATCACCATCGCCATCGTCATAATAATCATCATCAGAACCAGAATCATCAGCACCCAACGCTTACGGTGACTCAATGCCCATACTTCGCAACCGCTCAGTATGTGATGTCTACCAATCTAAATGCTACACATGTATGTGTAGATGTAGAGTAAGATCTTCAGCAAACACACACTTTTTAGGTATTGGTTCATGTAGCTTTGTCTTCAGCCGTATAGGCTTTACAATCTGTGTCTGCTTCTGTGTTCCTGCCTGCGTCTGTATGCCCCTGCCTGCGCCTGCGTCTGTCTGGGTCTCTGTCTGCCTCTGTCTGGGTGCCCCTGTGTGCTCCTGTATGCCTCTGGGTGCGTCTGTCTCTATGTCGTTTGCTACTATCCTACGCCCTGTACAGGGTATTCTTCTGTGACAGCCCCATCTGCAATATCATCATCAGAATCATCAGCACCATCATACAGAGACAGGGATGACACATCTATGCTCTCTGCTTCTTAGGAACAACCTGTAATCAGCGACACCCAAGCTCACCAACCCAACGCATGAATAAGACACAAAAAGAAGTTCAATCACATCAGTCTACATATCAGTGTGATCACGAGCCTTTCACAAATAACCCTTAACTCTACATATGTATATGTTGAATACATGACCTCGAAGACTATGTCGGTTACTAAGGAAGTATAAATTACATATAGTTATAGGGGAGGCCCCATCGGGGGTGGAAGCGGGGGCGTTATCTTCACTTTTGCTGTGTCTTCCTGAAAGGCTCTGATCTGTTCTGAGCCGTAGAAGTAGTGAGCCTTCTGTGACTCATCCTTTACTTCATGTACCTGGTTTTCAAGCCATCTCCATAGCTCTTCCAGCTTCATGTAGGTGACTCCTCGGACGCTGGTTGAAA
>JBFYNP010000083.1:0-3370 GCA_041304325.1 Candidatus Bathyarchaeota archaeon | reverse complement strand
AAATTTGAAATGAACATAACCGTTACACCTGAACTCATCAGCAGATTGGATACCCTAACAGATCTTTACTCACGAGCACATGCTCGCAACAAGCATAACCGTAAATCTGAGTTACCCTATTCAGAAGCGCTCATAAACGAGTCTTGATCTCTAGAATAGGATTGGATTAAACCTATGAAGCTACAGTTGCATCTTTGTTAGATTATGATGAGCTTAATGTACTCCTTCTCTTCGTTGTGTTGAAGCTCTGCTGACAGCTCTTTGATTCTTGTTGAGTCACCGTCAAGAATGAACAGCTCCATACACTTCCCTGAGTTGAACCTGTTGTGCAGCTGAGTGTGGATCACATCAAGGTACATGTTCTTGATCTGGGTGACGTGATGTGCCGAAGAATGATCGTGAATCGAGATCAAGAGAGCATTGATGTCTCCAACAAGGCGCTGCTTCTCCCGGGCATCGGTGAGTAAAAGCCTAACCGCTGCCCGAATCACCTCGCTCCTCCCAGAATATCCTAGATCATCTCTAACTTTATCCAGCTCCTCGAGAAGACCATCATTGATGCTTAAACTTACAACCGGCATAACAGATCAGTTAATAATAATCATCGTCATTAATAGTATTATTTATTAAATTATTTGATAAGTTTAATAACTTCTTTTCTTTACTGTTACTACATGAATAATTCCCAGAAAATCTTTTTAATTGCAATCGCGGCAACACTTCTAATCGCCGGAGTTTTTTATATTAGAACCCAACAAGAAGCAGTAACAAAAAAAGTTAAGCTGGTTGCTTCATTCTACCCAATCAGCTACCTCGCCGAGATGATCAGCGGAGAACGAGTTGAAGTAAAGACCCTCATCAAACCGGGTGTGGAAGTCCATAGTTGGCAACCCTCTGCCAACGATATTATCGCAGCGAGCGAAGCCGATATCATCGCCTACAATGGAGCTGGCCTCGACCTCTGGGTTGAGGAGGATATTCTTCCAGTTGTAGATATCTCCTCGAAAAGGATAGTGGATACCACTAAGAACGCTGATATCTATTCTAACGTAGACTTGGAAGAGATTGAAGAGCATGGAAAATACGATCCTCACACATGGTTATGCCCCTCCTTAGCGATCCAGCAAGCTGAAAGCATCTACAAAGCTCTTCTAGCAAAAGACCCAGGGGGGTCAGACTACTACGCATTGAAGTGGAGTAAGTTGAAGGATACGCTTCAGAAGATAGATGATGATTACCTAAACGGGTTATCGAATAAAAAGCGAGATACAATTTTCGTTACTCACGACGCTTTCGGTTATCTAGCTCGACGCTATGGCTTTGAGCAGTACGGTGTAACGGGGTTAACAGCTGATAAGGAACCGAGTACTGAGGACCTAGCGAATTTGATTGAGGTAATGAAAGCTAAAGAGACGTACGTATTCTACCTAGAGCCAGGCTACAGTGATGTGTACGTTCAAACGATTAAAACTGAGTTGGAGTCTCAAACGGGTAAAACTGTCAGTATATTAAAATTGTACCATATGAATGGTCCTGTTGATACGCTTGATTATCTTCAGCAAATGAAGACAAATCTCGTTAATCTAAAGACAGGTCTTATAGAATGAAGGAGAATGTAATCGAAGTCAAGGATCTCGACGTTAGCCGTAACAGTGAGCAGGTGATCAGACACGCGAATTTCCAAATCCTGCGCGGCGACTTTGTAGGTGTTGTTGGTCCTAATGGCGGAGGAAAGACAACACTCATAAAATCAATCTTAGGAGTTATTCCAAAAGATTCAGGTAGCATTGAGGTACTCGGTAAACCAGTCGAACAGTTCAAGGACTGGAGAAAGATCGCTTACGTAGGTCAGGACGCAATCAACTTTGATCATAGCTTCCCTTTGAGCGTTCGCGAGCTCGTATCTTTAGGAAGGATTCACAATGGAAACCTCGGGCGTCCTTTGCGCGGCGAAGATTGGAAACAGGTAGATGAGACCCTCGACTATATGGGAATCCGGGAGCTTGCCGACCGTAGAATAGGGGAGCTTAGCGGTGGCCAAAAGCAACGCGTCTTCGTTGCAAAAGCAATGGTTCGAGAACCTGAGATACTTTTCCTGGACGAGCCGGTTGCCGGAATTGACGCAGAAACTGAAGAACGGTTCTACATGAAACTAAGTAATCTTAATGACAAAATTGGTGTTACAATAATTGATGTGAGCCACGATCTGTCTGTCGTCTTCTGCAGAATGAACAGAGTTATTTGTGTTAACAGGGATGTCTACGCCGCCGAAATAGGTGATGAGACACAGTTTGCAAATACGCTGAAGAAAGCTTACGGTGAACATTTCCAGATAGTATTCCACGAACATACATGCGAAGGGATGTTTAAGGATGCTTAACCCTCTTCAGCTTCTAGGATACAAGTTTTTCCAGAACGCCCTCATTGGTGGAGGACTAGCAGCGTTAGCATGCGCGTTAATAGGCCTCTTCGTAATTTTACGGAAAGAATCAATGATTGGAGATGGAGTAGCTCACATCAGCTTCGGTGGAATAGCCCTCGGGCTCTTTCTCGGAGTTAACCCGCTCTTAACAGCTTTAGTCACAGCGGTAATCGGGGTTCTCGCCATTAGTTATATGCGTAAGCGTGGACTCGCTCAATCCGATTCAGCTATTGCAGTAATGCTCGCTGTCGGATTCAGCACCGGACTCATACTCATAAGTCTATCAGGAGGCTTCAACGTAGAGCTCTTCAGTTACCTCTTCGGAAGCATCCTCACAATTAGCAATCTAGATCTAGCAATAATCGCTGGCTTAAGCCTCACTTCTCTTATTCTAATCGGAGTCTTCTACAAGGAGCTTCTCAGCATCACCTTCGACGAAGAAGCTTCAAGACTGATGGGAATACCCGTAGGATTGCTGGAGAACGTTTTCAGTGTACTAGTCGCGGTCACAATAGTACTTAGTATAAAGGTTGTAGGGATGATACTCGTTGTAGCACTTCTAGTGCTCCCGGGACTCACTGCCCTACAGCTTGGACTCAGCTTCAAACTAACAGTAATTGCAGCGGTTGTGTTCGGCGTCTTCTGCGTTATATCTGGAGTCTTCGCTTCAGCCCTCTTTAACGTCGCCACAAGCGGCGTCATAATATTTGTACTCGTCTCCGTCTTCCTCACAGTATCAGTTTATCAGCGCTTGGGTTAACCTGGAAAAGTATATGGGGTAAGCAACCGTTTCTTCACCTATGTTCGATGGGACTCGACGCGCCTACACCCTGCTCATCTTCTACATGATCCAAACAATCAACAGGATCGGAACAGACCCCGCCATAGAGATACTTCAAGAGGCCACGGAAAGGCAGGGAGTTGTTATCTCCCGGGAGATGCGTAGAA
>JBFYNP010000082.1:0-14681 GCA_041304325.1 Candidatus Bathyarchaeota archaeon | reverse complement strand
GCTAGGTGGTCGTTGTTAAAGCGGGTATATATGAAGTAAATTCGGTTCTTTATGTTCAGATTCTATATTAGATTTCGGGAGTGCCTTTTTGTCTATTATGATTCTTTTTCTTGCTGTCAGTGTTATGAAATGGTAGTTGGGTAGGATATATTTGATTTCTCGTGCGCTTGTGATAGTCGAGCTACGAGGGATGCGCGGGGATACATACGAAAAAAAGGGGGTTATGAGGTTTCTGCGTATACGTTGTCTACGTAGAAGTCGGCTCTACCCTCGCTGTCTGCGGCGAAAGTGATGTACTGTACACTGGTCGGTGTAAACGAGGTGTATTTAGGTATGTTAGCCATCGCCAGCGATCCATCAATGTAAACATCATATGTTCCAGTTGTCATGTCCACTGTTACCGTTACGGTGTACCAGGTGTCGTAGCTGAGGCCGGTTGCTACCTGTAGCCAGGTGATTGTTGTTGACCATGTGGCTGATCCTGAGAAGGCTCGGATCTCCAGGTCGTCTCCAGTATTACCTGGTGTAGGGTCGTAGAAGACGAGAGCCACGTAGCACTCGTTTCTCATTCCTGTTGGCGCGTTTGAAGTATCTCTGTCGTCTCCGATGTACATTCCGCCTGCGCGGTTATAGGTCTTGTAGCCTACGATCTTGTCGATATAGATTTCGTACGATATCGTGAACGTGCTGGATTGAGGTGCGTTGAACTCTTGTGTCATGTAGGCGTTGAGGAATGTGGTTGAGGTTTTTAATGCGGCTTTCTTACCGGTATTGCCTCCGATGTTTGAGGTGTCCAAGGATAGGAGGGTTGGGTCGGCACCGGAGAATCCTGATCCGCTCTCATACCAATCTTGTCCGGGGTTGTTTACCCTGAGATCTGCGCTGTCGGTGTTGGAATCGAGGGATGAGTCTACAAGGAGTGGGATCGCTTCAAATGTCGCCGAGACGGTTTTATCGGTGTTTATAATTAGAGAGTCAGGGTTAATTGACCCTGAGAGGTCTCCACTCCATCCTGTGAACGTGTATCCTGCTGCTGGAGTAGCAATGAGTTGAATAGATTCACCATATTCGTATGTCGCTTTGTTGGGGATCTGCGCTACAGAGCCATTTCCAATGGTAAAAACATTGAGCGAGAGTTGTATTGGAGTAAATACCGTAGTGACAGCGTTATCGCCGTTGATGGTTATTGACGCAGGGTTAGATGACCCTGATATGTCTCCACTCCAAGTTGAGAACATGTATCCAGGGGACGGTGAAGCAGTTAGCTGAACCACATCACCGTAATTATACGTGGTTTTGCTCGGGTTTTTGGATACCGAGCCGATCCCCGAGGCGGATACTGTGAGAGTATACGCTATAGGTGTGAATGAAGCTGTCACTGTTTTAGCTGAATCTATGGTGATTGTTGTAGATTCATTGGATCCTGTTAATGCGTCGCCCCATCCGGTGAAGCTGGATCCCAAAGCCGGTTGAGCTGTTACGGTGACTATTGTGCCTGCGGTGTATGTTTCTTCAGATGGGGTGAGGGTTACCGTTCCTGTGCCTGTGCCGATCATTGTAAGAGTCAATTTGAATTTTGGTGTAGTTGGGTCTGGAGTTGGTGTAGGATCTGGTTTAGGTGTTGGATCAGGCGTTGAGGTTTGCTTTGGGTTGTTGTTGGAGAGTAAACCGGAATACAATGTTACTGTGAAGCTTGAAAAGATTAGTATGGATAACAGGAAGAAAATGAGTAGGAGGGAATCGTTATCACTTTTTCCTCCAAGTATGCCGGCCATATTATATGAAAACTGTTTATTGTAATAAAATGAGTTGTGGATGAATAGTATGGATGTGATAAATACGGATTAGTTGTTAAGAAGATGTTTTTTAATGTTTTTTGGTTTCGAGTGCATTGTGCGTATAATAGGTACCTACACTAAAAAATGGGCTTTTTTTATTTTTTGCGCGTTAAACTGTTTAGAAATTTATGTTCAACCCAAACATACTTTCAATTGAGTATTGGTTGAACGTTAAGCGCGTGCTTGATGCACTCAACCTAACCCAGATCCTAACCGACTTGGAAAATCACTGCCATCAAACAGGACCAGGTAGAAGCCCAATTAACCTAATCTTCACGCTCAAAGCTAAGCTAGCTTAACATCTTCTGAACATAATCGGCGACAGAAGACTAGCCCTAAGCCTCGTGTGCGGAGGTTTCATTGGAGTGAGTTTAGTCTGAGTTCTGGTAACTCTTATCGATGAAGCCATTTTTTATGCGGTTATGTTCTCTTAAGCTGACTCTCTATTCACTTGGGTAGATGGTTTGAAGGAGCTCTCGTGTAAAGTTTTTTACGGTTATGTTTTTTGGTCTAGGAGTCATTTCAACGGCTTTCTTCCAGGCTTCACTGATGGTTACGTCGGGTCTGTCGAACTCGTAGATTGCGGTGTATTTGGGTGTGCCCTGTGAGGTGGTGTATCGGCGTGCACTAAGTACGCCTGGAACCTTTAGTAGTGCTGGGATGTGGATGTCGTTATACCATTCGTTTAACTGTTTTTCTTGCTCTGGTTCTACATCCATTCTGACGATTAATAGGTGTTTAACTTGGTTCTTAGTCATCTGGGTTACTCTCAACCTATACTGGGGGGTATTCAGGATAAGGCTATTGAAAATTATGCAAACTTAGTGCATCGTAATCTGCTGAGTGAAGAAGAATGGTTTATGTTTCGATGGAGTTAGGCGCAGGTTATTTATTTTTCTTTGTAGCGGTAGAGGATTGAGGCGAAGCTTTTCTCGCATTCGGGTAAGCCGTGAACTGATCCGTTTCCTTCTATCACGAAGTATTCGTCGGGGCTGTGCGCTCGGGTTCCGTGGCCTAGCATTCCCCAGGCGAATCCTCCTGGGAGGTGCAGGGGTTCTCCGCTGAAGAGGCTGAAGGGTGCGTAACCGATGTTTCTCACATGCACTCTAGGTTTTAACCCGAATTGCTCGTAGGTTTCCCGTAGGCTTCGCCATAGGGGGCTGTTTATGGTGGTGCGTGCCCATTCTCCGATGGTGAGTTGACGGATCTTTATGTCGCTGTATCCTCTTGCGTCCAGGTGGGTTCTAAGTAGAGGCATAAAGTCTGCAGCTTTCTGATTCGGTACAAGGCGGACATCCATCTTCACGGTTGCCTTGTGTGGGAGCACTGTTTTAGATCCTTCACCTGTGTAGCCTCCCCAGATTCCATCGATGTTCAATCCGCTGGGCTTGCAGAAATATTTTACAAGTAGATTCCGTCGCTCTCCCTCATCGATCAGGTGATCTACTTTCAGTGCTTGCTTCATAGGTGTCCAGCTGTGTTCATCAACGAGTTTATCGATGATCTCGTTCTCCTCTTGTGTGGGGGGTTCTACTTTATCGTACCATCCCTCTATGGTGCAGTGGTTTCCGTCGTCGGAGGTCATTGTTTTTAGAGCGTGTATTAGCCTCCAAGCTGGGCTGTCAACGATCACTTTGTTGCTTCCATGTATATCGAAGGCTTTCGGGCCTCGACCCCATGATGCTCCGCTGCACTCAAGCTCAAGGTAGGCTATTCCTTTTGTTCCGGGCATCATGGTTACATTTCCGTCTAGGCTCTGGCCTCCCATGGGAAAGAACATCGCGTCAGCCTTTCTGAGCTCTGATTGATGCTGTTTGATGAACATGGGGAGATGTCTGCTCGCCTGCTCCTCTTCACCTTCCGCTAGCAGGATCAGGTTAATGGGGAGTTCACCTTCCTCATCTCTGATGGCGTGAACGGTGTTCAGAAAAGCCATTAACGGGCCTTTGCTGTTGATTGCTCCCCTGGCGACGAGTGCTTTCTTGAAGGCGGGGTAGCTTCCCACCTGGTAGTTCTCTATGATCCTTGCCTCAAACGGTGGTACGCTCCACCCAGGCTCATCGGCGGGCATGCAGTCGTACATCATGTAGATTATCAGGGTTTTTGCTGCGTCGGCGTTGTATTCACCATAAACCACCGGCCAGCCGGGTGTCGGGATAATCTCTGCTCTTCTACAGCCAAGATCGCTGAATAAGCTGCGAAGCATTTCAGCTCCCTCCATCATACCTTCACCTGTGTTGCTTATGGTGGGTTGTCGTATGAATCCGCGAAGTCTCTCAAGGTGGGTGTTGATATCTTTATCAATTCTTTTCCAAACAGAATCGATGGCTGACATGCTGTTAGGATCGGTGTAACCGGTTATAGAATATTCGAAGACGATGTACTCTCGCGTGTGCTCATTTGAGTGAAATGCTTAGCGTAGTATGTTTTTTAACTCTCTTCGATGTAAAATGTTACTATGGGTCAAGTAGATAGGGAAAAAGAGGTTCAGGCTTTAAAGGAAATAGCTCGGCTGAAGGAAGAGACATTAAAACTACGTAAAGAACGTAAACGACTCTCAGATGAGATAAAGAGTTCACTTTGATGGATGTGGTTTGTTGTTACTCTTAAATTATCGAGTACCCAGTCTGTAGCTTAGGAGATGAACCTTATATGAGCAGCAACAAGATGACCCGAGAGGATATAGACAAATTATTCGAGGAATCATATACCACTATTTTCTGTAGCCACAATAAAGACGGCACAATTCACGCTGCTCCCATCTGGTACAGATACAAGGACGGGGTATTCTACTTCATATCGATAAAGAAGTCTGTGAGGGTTGCCAACATAAAGCGAAACAGCAAAGTGTCTCTGTCATTCCTCGCGCAAGGATCAAAGGCCGGTGAAGGTGATGTTTCATCTAAATGCGCTTTGGTTTACGGTGAAGCGGAACTTGGCTTTGAGCCGGTGGAGGGTTATGATGCGTATGCTGGCTGGGTGTTTGGTAAGTATGCGTCTCCGGGGTCATATGATAACGCAAAATTCGATAGTGAAACACAGGTTACGTTAAGGGTTGTACCGACAAAGACGATCCACTTCTACCCGTAGATGCACGCGGGTCCTACTCTGCTCTCCCCAAGCTCTATCGTGAAGACCACCTAGACTCCATGCGATTCCAACTACCCATTTGGATCTCTGCCATCGATTTCATATCGATCATTTAGATAAATAGCATCTTCGAATGCCTTCTATGGGCTCTCAGACCATTCTATTAACTTATTAGCCAAATACATCCTCAAGTAGCCATGCTTTTTGCCGGTCCACAGCATCTGTCTTTGAGCAGGATTCCATAATTCATCGTGGGTTTTTCCTTTTGCTAGATCTTTTCTATTATATTGATACTCTTTTGCGCGCATGAGTGTCACACACAGGTGCTTACACTAGATAAGTTGACTGTTCGGATTAAGTAGGGTGTAATCCTCTGCCTTGAGGAGATGGGGCTTGGAGCTGAGAGGCACGCGTGAGCGCTTCGTCGATTTCATCTTGTTTGATCGATTTAAATTTTTATTCGACAAAACTTGATGTATTCTAGAGATGTCATGTTCGTCGAGGTGGGTAAGGAGGGGCGCATAGTTCTCCCAAAGGAGATACGGGATAGGAATGAGTTAGAGGAAAAGACTCGTGTAATCGTGCGGGAGAGGAATGGTGAGATCGTGTTAATTCCGGTGAAGAAATATGATAAGCCGACTGAAGCCCTATTTGGTAGCCTCATCCTCAATGAGCTTTTGGATGATCCGAAAGCGTATGCGCGCAGACATGTCAGGGATAAGGTTATGGAGAGGCTTGACCCTTGAGGTTTATAGACTCAAATATTATCATATATGTTGCGACTAATCACCCTAAATTTGGATCCATATCTAGAGCCATTTTGAAGAGAGTTGAGGATGGTGAAGAGGCGGTTACCTCCAGCCTCATGCTTTGTGAAGTTGCTTGGGTATTCGAAGCCATGGGTAAGCAGGGAGATATCAAAGTTTTGCTTGAAAAGATCCTCTCTTACAAAGCCTTACGCGTTGAATCTTTCGACTCTGATGACTTAATCGTAGGCGCGAACCTCATGTCAACTTATCGGATCGATTTCAACGAGGCTGTTAATGTAGCTATTATGGAGAGGCTTGGGGTGAATGAGGTTTATACGAATGATGTGAAGCATCTTGGAAGGCTGGGCTTCATCAGAGCTGTATTCGAGTAACTTTTGAAACTTCAGGTTTGTCTTGACTCACAGCTAAATTGTGTGGGTTTTCTGGGGGTTATGTCAGCATCATTTGTGGAAATCAATTTTGTTATTGATGCTGATGCTCAACTATTATTTGAAACAGTGTTCTGTACGTTGAGTTCCGGAGAACCGTCACTGATTTCAGCCTCGCCGACGCCTATGTTCTCGCCACGGTGAGAAGAGTTAGAGGGAAGGCATTAACCTGTGACCCCACTTCAGGGTTCTTCTCGAAGCCGTGATGATTTGAATAAAAGACAGAGGTGTCCGGACTCTGGAGTTGCTAAAAAAAATTTAGATAGAAGCATGTGGGAAGACTTTATTTTCTTTTATACACTTCATCGATGCTGGCAATACATTCAGAAGCCCCCCACCCCCCTTCGCTGCGCCTTCTAACGCATTCAGCGTTCAGTAAATCAAAAAGTCTAGTTTTATCTACATTCGTTGTTTTAAACGCAGTTTCCAACACATTCACGGCTTTAGAGTAGTAGCTCTGTATTGTTTCATCATAGGATCCGTGAAGGTTCTCTGCTTCTCCTTTCCACTCAAAACCTGTGTCGTATTGAAACACAGCTATAGCTGTAATATATGTTTTCCAGCACGATACTAGGCAGTCTAGTTTTTCATCTCCATCGAGAAGACTGCAGGCTGACATTAAGCATCTAGCCTCCTCATCGTATGATCCATATTCATGGTATGCTAAGGAAGCTTTCTTGTAGAGACTTATTTTCTGTGAGGCGTTGTTTGTTTTCTCTGCTTCTGCTACGAGTAGTTTTGCTGCTTCACTGTATTTGTGTTGTTTTTGGTATTTGTCAGCGTTTTTGGTCAAGGTGTGTTTCAATACGATTATTTGTGTGCTCATTCAATAATATTTTTCCGAATTTGGGCGCGAAGGAGAAAATAAGCGTTTAGAATCCTATTTATCAACTTCTATTCGTCTTAATAGGATACGCATAAAAATTTGGCAAAGGAAAGAGAATGAAGTAATCAAATCTTCGAAAAAACTGAGTAACGGATGCGTGTTAAATATAGGATGGTGGTTCAACTAAAAAGAAGCGATCTCTTTGGCGGAAGCTGTTTTTTATGAGCCCTCGGCGTTTAGCTTCACTGCTTCTTTCTTTGATTGAGGCTTTATGTTTTTGGGTTTTAGAAACGGGTGATGTTTCATAGAATAGTTCTTCTATATCTATAAGTATGGGTGACTTTCTACCGTATCTTTTCAAACATTTTCACCTTCAAGACGTGTGTGTAGTTTTTGTTAGGCGTTATATCTATTTAAGAGTCATGAACATTATGTTCATGTTAAATTTGAGTATGGGTAGATGTGTGTGGACTGTATAAAGCTAGAGCGCGTGAGGTGGTTTACTTCTTTTCAAGGTGAAACACGGCGTCGAGTGCTTCAGTGGGATCGTATTGAGTTTTAAACTGAAGGTTCTTTCCCAGGGTTTGGATTTCAACGTAGTACATGGTCATTCCTCCTTCATCACTGCTCTCTTCTTTGATTTTTAGTCCTCGAATGGTTGAGTTGTCCACGGAGAAGTTGTCTTTTCCCTCTAATAGGATCTGGTTAGGGGTCATTCCTTGGTAATAATCCGTGTAGGTGTTGAATCCTTGCATCTGCGCCTTCCATTTGCCGAAGAAGCCTTTTCCTTCACTCTCTGCTTTTGCTCTCCTCGCTTGAATTGTCTTGTTCATCATTTCGTTTGTTAGTTTAGAAAAGATGCTTCTATGATCGGTGACTATTAGGTTGTATGTGTCGTATCTGCCCCAGCTCTTAGCTACCATAAAGTTTGGTATGATTGTCTTCACGTGTTCTGATGGGGATTCTTGTGTTTGTGTTGGGGTTGGTTGGGTTGGTGTAGGGGTGGGAGGGATGCTTGGTGGGGGTGTCTGGTTTGTTTGTGGTGATGGGTTTTTCTGCTGTATTGGTTGAAGTTTGATTCCGCAGCTTGGACAGAACTTGTTGCTTGCGTCTACCGGGGTTCCACACTCGGGGCAGTAAGGCATAGTGTATGATATCATATATCGATTTAAATAAATTAAGGATAGCGAGGTGTACACCAACTGTGAGAGGAATCAGGGATAGCGCTCGCATAAACTAGACACTCATTGTAGTGGTTGACCGCGCATGCGTTTGTGTCTAAGAGTGGAACCTTCAATGTTCATCTCTGCCTGTTCTAACCAGTTGGATGAGGTGTTCCTCGGGGGGTTTTTGAAGGATCTTTACTGCCTTCTTTAAAATTGTCTGTACTCCTCGTCGTCGAGTCAACGGAGTTCTTCTGCGACAGCCTCGTTGATGATGTGGCTAGGTTTAAGCTGTGCTCTTGGAGTTTGGTTCGGTATTTGGCTGGTATTCTTGGTGCTGATTGAAACGTGTTCACCCATGGAATACCGTTAAGATATTATTTTTTTAGTATTAAGGTGTTATTTGGAGGGGTGGTTTAGGTTGGGTGATGGAGGAGGCTGCGATTGAAACGATAAGGTTCTCGGTGGATCTCTTTTTACATCTCTAATTGGGGGGTTCATCGTTGTCTGTTGGAGTTATAGAGTCGTGTGCGTGTCACCAGTCTATACTTCATCTCCTTTCATGATGTATTCGCGTGCGTCTGCTCCTGTTCAGTTTTGCGTGAGCAAGTTTTAATAATGTTTATGAGTACTGTTTTTAAGCAGTACTTGGTGTCGATTTTTGGATACTGTCACGATTAAGGTTGATGAGGAGCTTAAGAGACGTATGGCTGGTGTGAAGGAGAACTGGTCAGCGTATCTGCGGGAGGCGATCACTCAGAGGGTTGAGCGTGAGGAGAGGGTTAGGGCAGCTGAGAAGCTTCTACTCGATCTTCGGGAGGGGAAGCGGAGTGTGCATGCTGGTTTCATCAACTCGGTGATTAGAGAGGGCAGGGAGTCGCGGTGAAGGGCTACGTCATAGATGCGTCTGTAGCTGTCAGGTTTCTGTTGAAGGAGGATCATTCGGCTGAGGCGGAGGCTGTGCTGGAGGGCTTTGTATTGGGCCAGTACGATCTCTTTGCGCCTCCTCTTATATTCTGTGAGGTGGGTAACGCGGTTCGAACTGCGGTGGTGAGGGGTTTGATCTCCTCTGAGGAGGCGTCTATGGCTTATAGCTTCTTTTTAAAGCTGGGGTTAGGGAGGACCGTTATTTCGGTTGAGGAGTATGGAAGGGTTCTGGATCTCTGTTTGAAGCGTAAGCTTAGTTTCTATGATGGTGTGTACGTTTATTTGAGCGGTGTTTTGAATGCGTCTCTTCTTTCAGCGGATGATAAGATGTGTGAGGCTGCTGTGGGTGAAGCATCGGTGGTTCATCTACGGGACTTTGTTAATATTTAATTTATTAAAACGGTTGTAATCTTATGGCTAACCCATTCTCCAGTTAACTAGTGTTTGAGGCTCCATTTTTGTTAACCCGGGAATGTTATCGTAGATGTGGTCTGTGGTTATTATTTTTCGGTTCGGTACCTGATTCAGTGTGAGCGCGCGAACTGCGCCAGTAACTAGTTAACCAATCATTGGAGATGGATTAGTTCAACCTTGAGAACGTGCCTCGTGCTTTGAGTTAATTCTCCGTGAGGAGCTCAGAATCGAAGATATTTCTCGATGCTTCATAGAGTTTTTTGTCTGCTGTGTATAACGTTGACTTGGTCTTTCTGGAGGCTGCTAGGAATAGTGAGTCGTAGATGGGTAATCCGAGTTCGATTGCGAGTCTGAGGGCGTCAATGGAGACTTCGCGGCTGTGGATGATCATTATCCTATCCCAGAGGAGGTGCAGGTCTTCCGCTGCCCTCATGGCGTCTTCTGCGTTGAGGTCTCGGTGGATATTGGTGTGCTTCCAGAGCGCATTGAGAGCCTCCGGCAAAGCTGTGTCGACGGAGATCAGGGTGTAGCCTTTAGCTAAGGTTTCCTTGGCTCTTATTCGCGCATTCTGGGATCCCGGTTCTTCGATGACGAGTTTCACAATTATGCTTGTGTCGAGGAGGAGGCTCAACGTTCCCTGTCCTCCCTTATCAGCGTGGTTGAGTCGGTTTTTACGGTTCTCATCTCGGCTCTTTTAGCGACTTCGTCGATTGTTTCTGATAGTTCGAGGCAATTTATCTTTGTCTCGATGAATTCTCTTATCTCTTCGCTCCACTCGATTTTGGTGTGCTTCATCTTCTCTTTAAGTTCTCCGGGTACACGGATTGTGATTGTAGATGACATGTAGATACACCTTGTGTTACTCTTTGTAATACACTTAATTAAGAGTGTTGCTGTGAATGTGTACAACGGTTCGCGCATGCGCAGTTTCTAGCTACATTATCGAGCGCACTTACTTAGAAGCTCAAGTTGACGTTTCTTAAATCTTGTAATCGCCGGCGGGAGGGATTGGAGCGAGATCATGAGCAATTTAATTATACTTGATAATTATCGTTATGTGGGGAGTGTAATATTCATGTTCAACAACGTAATCTCTGAAGGACTA
Organism: Candidatus Bathyarchaeota archaeon; assembly: GCA_041304325.1. Classification (GTDB taxonomy): domain Archaea; phylum Thermoproteota; class Bathyarchaeia; order TCS64; family TCS64; genus UBA8941. Next base: position 4,120 of record JBFYNP010000082.1, on the reverse strand, counting down.
ATGTTTAAGTAATACTAGGAAGTCAGGTATTAATATGGCTGACGTAGCTACCAGAGTCGTTAGCGTTACCAAGAAGGGTCAGGCGACTATCCCTAAAGATCTCAGGGACAAGTTCGGGGTTGGAGACAGAGTTCTCGTCCTGGAGACACCGGAGGGCATCCTCTTTATGCCCCTGCCTCGACCCGAAGCCGAGTTCGGTTCTCTTAAGAAGCTCTTCAAGGGGAAGACGGTGAAGATGATCCTGGATGAAGCTAGAAAGCAGGAACGTGTACAGGAGAAGAAGCTGTTAGAGGGCGTCGAGAGTTGAGTGTTGTCTTCGACACCGAGGTCCTTCTAGCGTTCTACCTGGGGGAGCAAGGGGGAAGAGAGGTTGAGAGGCTTCTGGTGAAGATAATGAAGGGAGAGTTGAAGGGTTACCTGAACGTGTTCAACCTCACGGAGCTCTACTATATTCTGTATCGGTTGAGCCCTGACGTTGCTGAGGAGAAGGAGCGGAACCTCAGAGGCTACGGGTTAGAGATTGTTCCGGTGAACGATGATGGGTTGTGGAAGGAGGCGGCGAAGACAAAGGTGAAACAGGCTCTCTCCCTTGCTGACGCGTATGCGGTTGCTACTGCGAAGTTGATGAATGCAAAGCTGCTGATTGGCCGAGATACGGAGTTCGATGGTTTAGATGTATCTGTAGAGCGGATAAGGTAGGCGTAGAATTAATCGTATCGGTGTCGTTCGCGCGCTGGTTTGTCCCTAATTTGGTTTAAGATGGTTTTTACCTCAACTAGTATTAGGATCTAACGGTTACTCCATAAAGTAATAATTCTTACAATAAAGTTTTATTTGTTAGGTTTGTGCGCGAATATATTTTGGGCGTTACGTCTCTTCACTCCCCATTTTCTTGTTTTTAAGAGATTTCGTTTAAGGCTTCATCTGGGTCTGACTCCACGTTTAACGCTTTCAATCCTTCTGCCGATGCTACTGTGATCAGCCGTTTATCAGCTCCCAGAAATAGGTTGAATCCAACCTCTTTGCAGGTGGAGATCTGAAGCGCATCAGCCTCGTATATGTGATGCTTCACAACTAGTGTCCATGACTCCGCTATCGCTGAGGCTGTAATCGGGTGAACTATCAGTGCATCAAGTCGACTCATCTTAAGGGACTCTGACATCAGGTTTGTTTGAGCCTGTTTATACTCGTGGTCGGTGAGGACTTTCTTTTCGTGGTATCTGTCAAAGACTCCGATGGCTTCTCCCATATTCCAGATGCTGAAGGCGATCCTGAGTTCTCCGGCTTCGGATCTCTCGTAGACGCTGTCGAGGACCTCTGAGCCACGCTCGGAGATGTATCGTTTAACTAGGCTGCTGGTGTCGAGATACACTGACTTCTCTCTCATTACGCATCGCTCTCACTTCTTCTCCTGCGGATTGTGTTGTGGTTGGTCGGTTGTTTTTTATTTCTCTCGATGAGGGGTAGGTGCCTAGTGTGATTCCGGTCTTTTCTGCGTAGGTGTTTATGATCCATGATGCGTTGTAGCTTCTCATGGCTTCCTCGATGGCTGTGCTTAGTTTTCTGGATGTTCCGTAGCGGGATGAGATTATTTTCTTGAATTCTCTTAGGGTCTCGTTGTCTACGTTGATGGTGGTTTTCACGGTATCCATATGCTTCGCCATATAGATGGTTTGCAATCTTAAAAATATGTGGGTTAGGAAACCTGTTCGACAACGGGTACGCGTGACAGGGGTTTTTGTTGAGGATTTGAACAGGGTCAACGTAGTAGTCACTAGGGTGAGAGGAAACTCATAGTTGCGGGTAACGACGCTTCTTTGGAAACACGGTGGGCTCTTATGTAGGTTCATGGAGGAGGCGGAGCAGAAACAATACCTCGCGCGCGTGAGTGGAATCAGGCCATTCACGGGGAACGAGATAAAAATACTGAAGCACCTTTGCCTTAAGGGTCCTAAAAACATCCTTCAGCTGAACCGTGAACTGGGTTGGAGTTACCCTACAGCGCATAGGGTATCGCAGAAGCTCCTCAACAGATACCGAATTACCTATGAATCGAGTGAAAAGAAGCGTGGTGAGAAAAGCCCGATAGTTATGAGTTTAACCCCGTTGGGAATTATCGGAGCTTTCGTATACAATAACTTGGAGAAAGAAATTGGGACAATACTAGAGAAATGGGGTGGAGATGTTCCTCTGGTTATCAAGTATTGGATGGAGTATGAATCAAATGGAGTTGCAGTGGAATCTAAAAATATTTTACGTCTATTTTTTGAAGAAGAGGTATACTTCTGGAGATTCCTTGAAGGGCCAATTAATTGGACTCGTGAAGACACTTTTGGCATGTATTCAGGGTTGGACGTTAATATCCTTTACCGGTTGTTAACGCATGCACGCTGGATCGGAAGTGATAAAATTTTTAGAGTCGTCGCATCAAAAGAGGAATATAAAGAAGTGTGTAAAACTTTGCTTCCGTATCTAAATATCTTAATCGATACAATAGAAAAACTGTAAGCCAGAAAAGTACGCTTAGCTGAACGTGTTCTTGACATCGCTTGATTGGGATCTCTTTGCTCCTCCAGGCGCTTGCACGCAGAAGGGCTCTAGAGACGGAGGCCTCGACTATGGTGGAGGATCAGCAACTACATGTGGATAGAGCAGGGTTTTGCTCTTAGATAGTTTTTTGTATTACAATGTAATCTTGATCATTGTGGATGCTGTGACAGAGAAGAGCACCGTGGTTACTGTGCGTCTATCACCCACGGATCTGGGGAGAATAGAGGCGGTCAGGTCAATAGAGAAAGTTGACAGAACGACGCTTCTTAGAGACTTCATCGAGGATGGGCTCCGCAGAAGAGTCATTGACATCTATGGGGATGGCAAGTTGACTGCCTCGAGGGCTGCCGAGATCCTTGGGGTATCTCTTCGTGAGTTCCTTGGGATGCTGGAGTGCGAGGGCTTACCCGTGAACTGGGACTCGGAGACGACTAAGAGTTACATGAAGTCGAGATACGGGGGCTGAACCCTTGTCGGTGGTGGTGTCCGATGCGGGGCCGTTGAATCATTTAGCTCAACTGAATAAGCTGTTTCTTCTCAGGGAGATCTTCGAATGCGTAACCATCACATCCGGCGTTAAGAGAGAGGTTATTGATGTCGGGGTTGATCTCGGTTACAACGATGCCATAGTCGTGAGGCGGGCGGTTGAGGAGGGTTGGGTAGTTGTCAGTGATGATCCTGGCGATGTAGCTTCAGCGGTTGAAAGATTGGCTAGGGGCGAGAACATATCGGTGTCGGATGCCGAGACACTTTTAGCTGCTAGGGAGTGTAAGGCGGAGGCCGTTTTGGTTGATGAGAGGGTTCTCTCTGAGTTGGCTAGGATGTATGGGTTTAGTGTTTGGAGCACCTGGACTATATTGTTGGAGGCTCTTGGGCGTGGTTTAATCGAGTTTTCTGATGTGGAGTCAGCGATCGTTGAGCTTGCTGACCGTAGACACAAGCTTAAGGAAGGGCAGGCGGCTGAGATTTTAGGAGCTGCTAGGCTTGTTGTCTCTAAAAGGAAGGGAAAGGCGTAACGCATGGGAGAGAAACGATAAGTCAATGACTAACCTCGTGCGCCTGGAAGAGTAAAGGGAAAAAAGTAGTATATGACCGAGGTCTTCTTTTCGCGAGTTGCTGTCTCTTGACAACTCATTTAGCCTACGTCAGTACACGCATCGTTAGTGTGACCCGTGAAGGCAGATACTTAGCGGGTTCAAATGGGTCAAGACGGAGAAGGGTTACGTCCAGAAGATGCCCTGGCTATATTAGTGCGTGGTGCAGCACCCTATACCTCGCACAATTCGCGTTCGCTAGGATTAGGGTAGGGTTGGTGAAGACTCTTTCTAGTATGATTAAGATTTTGAAGAAGCTTTATTCTTGTTTTACCGAGGGCGGGTGGGTTTAGAGCATGACCTCCGAAGCGGGGTTTCGTGGGAATATCTTCCTCTTTTCTGGGAGGAGTAGGGGTGGCTGATAAGGTTGAACAAGCCACGCGTGTATATCGTAGTTATTCGGTTATGCGCTTGACATCGCCGAGCTTGTCGTAGTCTCTATCGAAGCTATACAGCTCGGTTAAACCATTTTCCTT
>JBFYNP010000081.1:0-3444 GCA_041304325.1 Candidatus Bathyarchaeota archaeon | reverse complement strand
CAGTTCCGAACATTACACACACAATTCAAGATATAGTCGAAAATGGTGGTCAGATACTCAAGGCGGCTTATTCTCTAGGATCTGGGTCTGGTTTTAGTGCAAAATTTTCAGATCCAAATGGAAACGTTCTCGAGCTATACTCTCAGGAATACTAAAAACAATCTGCATTTTAGCGTATTATTCATCAACCTTGATGCGCCTACTTTTCTTCAGGAAGTTCTCTGTAGATCTTCTCAAAATTTGTAACATAAGATGGTTCAATCTTATGCTCTTTCATACCGTCAAGCATATAGCTTACATACTTCTTCGATGGGGCGAATGGCCCTTCGGGTTGACTCACCCTAAACAGGTCAGCTTTATACCATTTACCATCCTCACCGAAGACTTGGAAACTTTCTCTCTTGTAGATGCCTTCGGGAACTTTCTCTAAGACATCGAGATTAAATATCTCATCTGGTGAAACCTCCCAGATTACCCCATGAACCATTTCTCCGGGGGCTTCAATAATGGTGCTTATCCCCCCTTTCAGGTTAGTCGAGTACCTTCTGAACTCGATATGGTAGTTAGGGAGGTCAGCTCTCATAACAAAAGTAGCACTAGGACAATAAACACGGACATACTTGGTTGATAAATTGGATCCATAAGCGTAATATAGCATAAAGGAAACAAGGCGACTAAGCAATATTAAAATTTGTAATAGGTTTTCCCCTCACAATAACAAAATATCGAGCTTTTGGAATCTAAATGTCTAAGTCATCATAATGAAGAATAATAGAGGTATTACCAAGGCAGTGATGACGAATCCTAATAGGAATGTAACTCTCATTGTTTTCCACTCTTCGCCATATGCACCGATTATTGCTAGACTCCTAGCCATCTTCCGTACATCCACGATTCCAAGATTGCTGATAATATGACCTGCTACTAAAACGAGCGGTTTGGATATGCCAAGTGTTTTTGCGGCTATGAAGTGGAATTTAGTGAAGAATAATGTGGAGTTGAGCTCTGATCCGAAGAGCATACAACCGAAAACTGCCAAGAATGGCACAAGAACTACATAGAAGGTGGGTCCCGCCTGGCTGGCAGCATTAGCGAGGGAGTTAATGAGATTGTACTCGATACGCTCAGGGAGTAAAACCAGCTTATTCTGGGCGTTAACCACCATGCCACTCCAGTTGTAGGTGAAAACTATACCTGAACACATGATAAGTGCAATGAGGAATGGCACAAACCTCTCAACGAGTAGTCGAGTCGTCTCCGCGATTGTCTTTCTAGTTGGTTTAATGATAAGGAAGCTGAGAAGCACTGAAACGAAAACCCAGACATATGGCTGGAATATCTGGAAGGGGATCACCTGATCAGCAATTACAGGAATACTGATGGCGATGGGATCCAAGATACTCGCTATCCACGGAAGCGAAACAGTGCTTGTGATCACTGATACAATGATGATGGGGGAGAGCGCTCGCAGGATCTTGTCTCTTTCCTCACTCGTCATGGGAGTAGTATCAGCTCCGGGTTCTGGCTTAAAATATCCCATTCTTGTACCTAAGATGTTCACGATTAGAAGGAAAGTTACGGCAAACACTCCAAGCATTACACCGACTCCCATGATGCTCATGGATCTAAGAAGGAAGTTAGCGACTGCTGCAAGGATGATCCCGTAGACTACCACGCTTACCGCGTGGATGCGCTCTACTTTGATCCCATCGCGCTTTATGACCCATAATACCATCAGAGTGAATATGGGGATGGTTACCCACATGAATCTCCCGAGTAGATTCGCTAGATCCGCCTCCGTGAATCCGAAAGCCTTGCCGTACACCTGAACCGGGACGGTAATTGGGGTTGATAGATAGGCAAACTGGCTGAACGCGTCACATGACCCATCGATAAGTATTGGTATAGCCCAAGCGTTTATCCCAAAACTTGCCAAAACGACAGCAATCCAGTCAATACCTGCACCCGCTGAAAGCATTAATATCCCTAGTCCGAAGCAGAGAAAATATATCTTGAAAATAATTCCCCCGGGCATCCTCTTCATAGCATTGCGGATGATATCGAAACTACCGTTCGTCATCATATAGAATGTGAGAAAGAACGAGCCAATGTAGGCAAGTGTGTATTTGTGAATGACGAGGACACCGTAGACCCATCCCATCGCGAGGATCGGGATGGAAGTTCCCGAGTAGAAGAAAGATATTGATATAGCAAGTAAGGAACTGATAAGTCCCGCCTTATGTGTAGGCCATTTGAGGATAATTATGCCAGAGAACATTACGGCAAGGGGAATAAGCGCAAGAAGGAGACCAATCAAACGGGTTTCACGTTAAAAATCAAGATAATGTTATGATGTTAAAAAATTTGCGTGCTGTGCAAGTTTATTCACTAGACTCATCTTCAACTAAACGTCATTGTGAGCAGAGAAGAGCCCAATACCTTATCAGTCCCAGAAACATGCAACTCCCGTGGACTCCAACGACATTTACCTGAGTATGATACTCCTCTCTAACAGTCGAACACCGTACAGAGCACTCGCCGAAAAACTAAACCTCTCAGTAAGCGCAGTCCATAAAAGAGTACAAACACTCATCGATCAGGGGATCATAAGAGAGTTCGTAGCAAGACCGGGATTTGCAGCAACAGGGGCCTTAATCGCTATCTTACATGGCGCAACAGAAAAAAAACCTGAGGAACTCATGCATGAACTTGGTGGACACAGATCCATTTACTGGATAAGCGCTGCATCAGGCGGATATCTGTACGTAGGAACTTACCTGCGGACACTCCAAGAGCTCGGTCCTCTGCTCGAATTCGTTCAATTAAAAACTGGGATTATAGAACTCAATACAAGCATAATAGGCGAGGTACCAAGACTCACCCAAGACCTCCTCGATACTCTAGATTACCAGATAATCAATAGCCTTTCAAAAGACTCAAGAAAACCAGTCACCGACATTGCTTTCGAGTTAGGGTTATCCGTGAAGACAATACGAAAGCGTCTTAATACTATGATCAAAAACTCGACCATTGAACTCACGATTAACTGGTACCCTGATGAAGCCAACGACATTATGTCAATGACCCACATAAAAGCTAAACAAGGCTCAAATCTAGATGAAAATACTCTAAAAAAAGATTTCAATCCTAATATTATCATGATCTTCCAACCAATAAACGCAACAAGAGAGTTCCTATGTATAACCTGGAGCCCGACAATGAAGGAAATGAGGTTATTAATCGAGAGAATCAGAGCCGATCCCCGAATAGAATCCGCTACGCCAAACATCCTTTACATGGGGTGGCTATTCAACACATGGCGCGACCAAATCTCTGCAGAAAAAATCAAGGCAAATTAGCAGATTCTCTGATAAACCCGTTTATCATTCCCTAGGTTGAAAAATAGGAATTTAAACAACTAACTATGTCCCGAAATCATCCGTA
>JBFYNP010000080.1:0-13553 GCA_041304325.1 Candidatus Bathyarchaeota archaeon | reverse complement strand
ACTATCTGGATTACATCACCGTTTTTCAAGGTTTGTGCTTCTCCAAGTCGCCTCTTTGTACGTGCATCAACAGCAAAAAGGAAGTTTTGGGCTAGATCAGTGTGGACAACTCCTGCGAATTGGCGCGCATTCGTGCCTTTGTGGACAAGGAAGCAGTCGGGAAGGATCTTTCCTTTGCTATCAGTTAGCTTGTCGGCGTCCTCAACGGGGTAAACGACTATCATATCTAAAAGACTGTAGAAAGCCTCATTTACTGTATTTTGCAGACCCGTACTACCCCACCTTTTGAATACCCTCTCCCTGATCCCTTCCAACGCTTTGAGCTGGTTACCATTAAGCTTCTCAGGATGGAGGATCGTAAAATCTTTGTCACCTGAGACGTATTTTACTAGTCCAGCATCTGCAGCACGGCGGAGAGCGAGCTCTGCCTCAGCGCAGCAGGGGACAACACGATACCCCATTTTCTGGATTCGCTCAATGTTTTCGACTGCAAAGTCTTTATCAGCCTTATTAGCTGCGATGATAAGTGGTTTTGAGGTTTTTCGGAGCTCTGTTGCAAAGAGCCTCATATCGTCTTTACTCCACTGCGCAGGTCTTATCGGGTTAAGCTTCGCAGTAATACATGCAGTATGTATTTGATCTCTTGTAATACCCAAGCCAGTCAACTTTTCGTCGAGATGTTTAGAAATATCCTCTTTCTTCATCTCAGCTGTCCTCGCAAGCCGTTCAAAGTCTTTACTAATGATATCTAGGAGCCAGAGATCAAACTCATCTTCTAAGAGATGTATGTCATCTAACGGATCATTAGTACCAGGAGGCACAGGTAAGCCGCTAGCATCAGTTGAGCCTGCGGCATCACAGACTACGATCAGGGCATCAGCTTTTCTAACCTCATCAAGGAACTGGTTCCCTAATCCCTTCCCTTCATGAGCACCTCGGATTAAACCTGGCGTATCTATGATATCAACGGGAATGAGTCGGACGCCGTCGATGCAGGCGCTATTATTGGGGTTGTCGGTGACCTTGAACTCCCTGCAAACACAGGAGCTACGAAGGTATGCGACACCCCTATTCGCTTTGATTGTTGTGAAAGGGAAGTTTGCAATCTCAACCGGTTTCATTGTGGAAGCAGCAAAAAAAGTGCTCTTGCCGACATTCGCTTTACCTACTATACCGACGAGGGGGGCCATCCTGCACCGGTCTCAATGTCGACGCTACAGCTAAAACTCTTTATCCATTTCTTCTTCTTTTCTTACAGGTTTTTCGTAGTGACTAACCCCTTTAGCAGGCCCAAAGGCTTTTAGACCACTCTTCTTTAAGGTCTTCCTTAACTCGTCAGCTTCTGCTTTCTGGAGTTCCTTACGTTTCTCAAGATAATTTATAATCTCATCAGCTTGTTCCTTTGTTTTGCATCGTCGAATAAAGTCCAAAGCAGTAGGGTCATAACCCGCATACTTCCGCTCTGTCTTCTCTTCATCTTCATCAAAATCTATATCGACGAGGCTCTTTCCCGTATCTATCTCTTGAGCGAGATTGGGGTATTTCTCTCTGAACTGCTTCTTCTCCATTGCTTTAATGCGAAAAAGGTAGTTATTAATATGTTTTTGGTTTTTCAGAGCCATTTTTAAGGAAAATAACCCCATCAGGCACATCTACCGTGATGACGGATCCAGGTTCAATCCATGTGTTGTTACCTATTCTTACCCCTGGATGAATAGATACATTGACCCCAGTTTGAACATTGTCACCGACTACAGCCCCAAATTTTCTACGCCCCGTGTCCAGTCGTTGTCCTTTTGAGGTCATTTTCACTGGCTTATTATCAAATCTTAGATTAGCAGTTATGGTGCCAGCGCCAAAGTTGGTTTTCTCACCAATAATGCTGTCACCTACATAGCTTAAATGGGGAACGTGAGCGCCGTTGAGTAGTATACTGTTTTTTATCTCGCTACCAGCACCGACCTTGTTGTTCTGGGAGAGGACAGTCCCTGGGCGAATGTAACTATTGGGTCCAACATCGCAGCCCTCTCCGATATAGACTGGGCCTTCGATGTAGACACCGCTCTTAATGATGGCGCTGCTTGCAACATAGACTTCACCGTGGAGATTGGCTCCTTCCTCCACCTTCCCCTTGATACATCCTTTTAGATTCTTCATTTCTCTCTCATTCGCTTCTAATAGAGTCCAAGGATGACCGACGTCGAGCCATTCATCGAACTCAAGCATTTGAACACGGGTTTTAATGCCTGATGCGATCATTAGGTTGATCGTGTCCGTGATCTCATATTCTCCCCGGGAACTTAGAGTAGTTTTTTGAATATGATTGAAAACTTGTGAAGGAAAGACGTAGATGCCAGCATTTGTAATGTCACTGGGGGCGGTGCCTGGCTTAGGCTTTTCAACAATACCGAGAACTTTACCTCCCTCAATTTTTAATGCACCATAAAGGTAGGGATCGCGTTTGAGACCTGTGATCGTTGCCTCTCCCATACGATGCCCCGTGATGATCTTGTTCACTACGCCAGGTGCAAGGTAGAGGTCTCCATAAATCCCAATGAAATCCTCATCGGCTATGAAATCCTTCGCGGAGTAGAATGCATTCGCAGTACCGCTCATCTCTTCCTGCTTGACATAACAGATTTTGAGCCCTAACGAAGAACCATCGCCTATCCTTTCACGAATCATTTTCTCCATGTAGTTGGTGACGAGGAGAACTTCTTGTATTCCCGCCTCTTTGACGCCTTTGAGAAGCCACTCTAAAAGAGACTTTCCAGCAATAGGGAGCAGGTGCTTGGGACGATTCGCTGTAAGAGGTAGAAGTCGCTCCCCCTTTCCAGCTACAAGAATTACAGCCTTCAATCCTCATTCCCCTTGATGAGCTCAATACCCCGATCGATTAGATTATTCATATTTGACAAATCGCGACCTTCTGCTGTGATCCTGATAAGAGGCTCTGTACCGGAGGCGCGGATCAGTACCCAACCCTCATCGAGCTGAAGTCGAATCCCATCAATTCGGTTAACGTCCTTAACTCCCTTGAAGACTGATCCGTAATTATTTATGACATTCTTCATCACCTGAGTCTTCGCCTTGGTTTCAATCTTAACGGAACTTATTGGATACCGTTTTGCTTCCTCCGCGAACTCACTTAACTTCATATCTTTATTCTCTAATGCTTCTAATAATTTTAATGCTGAAAGTAAACCATCTGGACACATATGGAACTCAGGAAATACCCATGCTCCAATCGGCTCACCACCGAATACCGCCTTCCGCTTTAGCATCTCTTCAGTGATAAAAGCATCTCCAACACGGACACGGACTACCTTACCTCCAACTGCCTCAACCAGATCTTCCACACACATAGAAGCACCAACATGGGTAACGACGACACCGCCTCTCTTTGCTTCACAAACATAAGCTGCATATGCGGCAAAAAGCATGTCACCACTAACAGGTATTCCTCTCTCATCAACAGCCATCATCCTATCCGCGTCACCGTCGAAGCCGAAACCAACCTCTGATCCAACGGTTTTAACATAAGCTCCTAGACGCCTCAGATTTTCGGCAGTTGGCTCTGGGCTACCTGCGGGGAAGTGACCGTTAGGATTGGCATTGATTAATGTTGGGTGAAGACCTAAAGATTCGAAACATTCAGAAACAACCACTCCAGCTGCACCACAATTACAATCGCATACTACTTTCCAGTCTTTTTCTACGTTAACATTATCACCAAGTGCATCAAAATACAGACCAGAAGCATCCAGTTCCTCAGTAGAGCCCATACCGTCCCATGGAGCATAATCTCTATCACCGCCCCCTAGTATCTCCTCAATATCCCCCTGCTGTTTCTCAGTTATGCTCATGCCTTCGGCATTAAAGACCTTAAAACCGTTGTACTCCGGGGGGTTATGACTAGCAGTTATAACTACTCCCGCATCAGCTTCAAGTTCACGAGTGAGCCAAGCGACGATTGGAGTAGGTAAAACCCCTGTTATACGGGCATCAGCACCGCAACTTGTTATACCTGAGATTAGCGCTGCCTCAAGCATTGGCCCGGTAACGCGAACATCTCGGCCGACAACAATACTTCCCCCCTCATGAATAGTTGCTAATGCTGAGCCGACCCGTTGTGCTAATTCTGAGGTGATCTCAACGTTTGCAACCCCGCGTATGCCTGAGGAACCGAATAGTTTAGTCATCGTGGTCTCTTCCTAGGAATAATCTTCCGTCGGGGATTAACATGTAAAAGCCTTTCCAGTTCAGAGAGAGAGAGCCCCGTTTTAAGATCTCCGTATATATCACATCGATCGGGCTGGTACTCATCAGGGCGGCGTACAATGACCTCAACCGGATAAATACTGGATAATTTAAATCGGTATGCTCTAACCCCACCCTTGAAAAAAACTTCGCCTTTCTCAGCGATTTTATACAGAAGCTTATCCTCAACCTCTTTGGGGCTGAAAGAAAAAGCAATAACATCTATATCGCTATCCCGTCGGGCTGTCCCACGCCAGACACTTCCAATAAGTCGAGGTTGGAACTCGTGAAGACTTTTCATTATTTCCCAAGCTATTCTACGCATCTCCTCGAGTCGTATCTCCCGATCCCTTCCTTCAAGCTCATCTGATAAATTATCTAGTTCTTCCGCAACCTCAAAGTTGCTCGGATTAGCATTTACACCGAGGTTGGAAGCTGCAATAGACTTCGCTGCTATGTATTCTTCCGCAATTCCCATGTATAAAAGACGGGCAGCTTCTCTCGCAACAGCAGCCCTATCTAATCCCATGAATAAGTGAAGCTCCCCATCGGGTTTAATCATTATGACCTGTAACACCAAAGAGGTGATAACTTACAACTCTTAACTCGGTAAAGAAACACCGATTTTACACCCCTTCAAAAGCACTTCATATGAGAAACCTATATATGAGCGTCATGCATGGTAAGGCTGCATAAAGGAGAGATATTAGTAGCTTGTCAAAGGCTGTTAAAGACAAGTGGCGCCGCAAAGAGTGGTTCGACATCATCCTTCCCTCTTACTTCGGCGAAACTAAAGTAGGAGAGACTCCAGCGGAAGAGGGAGAACTAGTAGTTGGACGAGTCTTTGAAACCACTCTAAGCCAAATCACCGGTGACTTTAGCCAGGAATACATAAAAATGTACTTCCAAGTCACGAGCGTTGACGCCCGTAAAGCTAAGACGGTGTTTAAAGGCCACGAGTACCTCAGAGACTATCTGCGCAGCCTCGTCAGGCGCCGTAGTACAAAAGTAGACGGGATATTCAGGGTCACGACCACGGATGGATACAAGGTTAAGATAATCCTTACTGCGTTGACTACTACACGCATTAAGGCCAGTCAGGAATTCGTGATGCGTGCTATTATGAGGGATATCGTTGAGGAGAAGATTAAGACTCTTACCTTCGATCAGCTCGCTCATGAGCTTGTTCTCGGTAAGCTGGCTAGCGACGTTTACGCTCAGACGAAGAATATTACAGCGCTGCGCCACGTTGGTGTTCGGAAGAGCGAGCTGATTTCAGCTCCAATCGTTACACCCGAAGTTGTAGTAGAAACAGTTGCATAGATCTCCTTTAACTACTGTTCCGCAGGTTTAAGACCCCCCAAGTTAATTTTGGGTCATGGGCTTCTTTCTAGGCGTTGACTGCGGATCGCAGGGAACAAAAACCGTTGTTGTTGATGAGGAAACGGGAAAAGTTCTTGGGGGTGGATATGAAGGTTACGGATTCATCGAGGGGCTTCCGTTGGGACATCGAGAGCAAAATCCTTCCACCTGGGTTAACGCAATGATAAAGACGATTCGAACTGCCATCGCGGATGCAAAAGTTAACCCCACCAAGATTTTCGGTATCGGTGTCTCAGGACAACAGCACGGGTTAGTGCCCTTGGATAAGGCTGGTAAAGTAATTCGTCCTGCAAAGCTTTGGAATGATACCAGCACGGCTGAGGAGTGTCGTTGGCTTATCGATAAACTCGGCGGTGTTTCGAATGTAGTGAATCTCACCGGGAATACAATACTTCCAGGTTTTACCGCTGGAAAGATCCTTTGGCTTAAACTTCATGAGCCTTCTAACTATTCTCAATTACACACAATTCTCCTTCCCCACGATTACCTAAATTTATGGCTCACAGGAAATGTGATTATGGAGCCGGGAGATGCGTCAGGCACAGCTCTTATGGACACTCGAACCCGACGATGGCGTCAAGAGATCATAGATATCATAGATCCAGATCTGGTCTCGAAACTCCCAGAAATTCAAACCTCCACCGCTCCCGCAGGCGTACTTAGAAAGCACGCAGCGACCGAGCTGGGTCTCGCTGAAGGGGTTCTCGTTAGTTCTGGAGGTGGAGACAACATGATGGCTGCAATAGGAACAGGGAACACAAGGCCGGGTATAGTTACGGTAAGTCTCGGTACTTCAGGAACCGCATATGCTTACTCGGAGAAGCCAGTTATCGACTCAACAGGGGAAATGCATTCGTTCTGTGACTCTACTGGAGCTTGGCTACCCCTTGTATGCACAATGAACGTTACTGTAGCTACTGAGCTCGTTCGTGGATTTCTCGGCTACGGGTATGATGAGCTTGAAAGATCTGTTGAAGAAGCACCGGTTGGTTCTGGAGGGTTAGTGCTTTTACCATACTTCAGTGGCGAGCGCACTCCCAATGTTCCAGAGGGCAAAGGTGTACTATATGGTCTCACCCCAGAGACTTTTAAGGTCTCTAATCTCGTTCGCGCTTCCATGGAGGGTGCTACTTTAGGTCTTAACTTCGGGTTAAACCGGTTGAGAGAGCTGGGTATAGAGCCGGAGGAGATCCGCCTCACCGGCGGTGGATCGAAGAATAAAACATGGAGACGCATAGCAGCAGATGTTTTTGGTACTACAGTTGTATGCGTCAAAGTCAATGAGGGAGCAGCCTACGGAGGAGCTCTACAAGCTCTATGGACATATCGACGTAGTCTCGGTGTACAGGATTCTATTTCGGAGATTACGGAAAAGTTCGTGGAGCTTGATGAAGAGAGCCGTATCGTACCTAATTCACTTAACGTGAGAGAGTACCATCGTCTTCAAAACTTACAAGACCGTTTAAGTAATAACCTTCGCTCCATTTTTCACGAATTTCCCAGTTAATTCTTTAACCTTCTCTGACAATCGGTAGCTATGCTTGATTTACGTAGTCAGAAAAATACGAGAAACCCCGAAGAGATGCTTAAACATCTTAAAGAAACCAAGCTTAAACTCCGGTTTAGTATGGGTGTATGGTATTTCTACCCTGGTGGAGGTCGTTTCCACGACTCATATATCGACAAGGGTACTATTGCAGATTGTATCGAGAAAATTAAATCAATGCGAGATGCCAAAATCATCGATGAAACACTTGGTCTAGAAGCTCACTACCCCAATGAGGTTAATCGAGATAATCTTCACTTATACAAAGAGCTGGAGAGTGAGACAGGAATTCGACTCATAACAGTAATCCCTCTTCTTTTTTGGGACAGACAATTCGAGTTTGGCAGTCTGAGTAACCCTGACTATGAAATTAGGAAGATAGCGATTGAACGACTCAAAGAATCGCTTTTATTAAATAAGGAACTTGGTACCGATCTTTGTGTTATCTGGCCTGGTATCGATGGTTACGATAACCCTTTTGGGCATGATTTCTTTGGGATGTGGAGCAGGTTTGAATCTGCTGTTGTGGAGGCGATGGATGAGGTTCCGGGAATGAGAGTAGCCTTAGAACCGAAACCTTACGAACCTCGGGGTAATAACATCTATAGAAACACTGCAAACGGTCTCCTATTCGCAAGGAACGTTGAGATGTCCCTCAAACATGCAGAGAACATAAAGTTGCTTAAGCAGGGGCACGCACTGGTGGGGCTTAATCCTGAAGTGGGACACGTTTTAATGGGTCATGAGGACCTCCCAGGTGCTTTCGCTTCAGTGCTACGTGAAGGTCGGCTAGCTCACAGTCATTGGAATAGTCAACCTTTAGGTAATTACGATCAAGACCTCAACGTTGGTGTCCTCGGTATTGATCAAATGATCTCTACTCTACTCGTATTCAAGATGCATAACTACTCCGGATTCTTTGGGATCGACATCAATCCTGAGCGGATGCCCGTTGAGAAAGCTATTACTCTCAATATGAGCGCCCTTAATGCTGGAGCAGATGTTGTCAATAGCCTAGACTACGAGGCTTTGATTGAAGCAATGTATAACCCCGCTGGTCATCGGGGGGTCGCCGAGGAGGTGCTTACGAAAGCTTGGGCACCTAAAGTTACAAAAAGAAATTCTATAGACTAGAGGCTTAATATAGATTTTTCTGCAGCTGAAATACAGGCAAAAAGGTCATCAAGAGTTGTAATAAAACTCCCGAGTCCTTTAGTACAACAAATTTCCAAGTTTAAATCTGATCCATTGAGATAAGCTTCTATTTCAATACCTTCTGGGGCTTGACAGTTATCCGGTCCTATTGCTTCTAAAACAGCTTTCGCTATCTCGACGTCGCGATACATGATTGTAGCTTTAGCCTCAACTGCTCTTCCTTGTGACAATTTCATTCACTTTTATTATAAACTCGTTCTCGAAACCCTGAGGTATAAATGCTCCAGCCGCGACGTCGTGACCGCCCCCACTACCATTGAACTTCTCAGCTGCTTCATACATGACTTTTCCAAGGTGGATACTACTAAAAATAATTTCATCTGTTCCCCGAGCACTGATCTTCACCGTTCCATCCTCGCTATAAGCGTAACTAACTATGGGCTTTGACCGTTTTAATGATCCTTGCGCTAGGATGATCCCGGAGACAACACCGATAATGTTCTCATCTATGTTCTGTCCTGCATTTAAGACGTAAATGCCCTCCATCTCCTTAATCCTTTCATCTGTACCGAACCAATTCAGATAGCTCCCTATCTTTATCCGGTACTCATCAACTGTCCCCTCCGCCTCTTTTAGGGTATCTCTGCGGTCACCTAATGTTATACCAATACCAATACTCGGCTTTCGCATCCTAGCGCAAGCGTTGAGGAGACTTGAATACTCTTTTCCATCTCGGAGACTGGTTCCGATGGGTTCCTTTGGAAACCTGTATATCCATCCTATAAGGTTCCGCACGGTCTCAGTGTTGCACGCGTGGCTAACCATGTGGCTACTTAGAGCGCTATAGAGTTTACGCTGCTCTACTTCATCAAGATCAGTCATACACCGGAGACGACCATCATGTTTCAACCGGATCCCAATATGGTTGAGAAAAGCGACGCAATTATCTTCTCTACCACTTAATCCCGGAATAAACGGTGTGGTTGTATAGCTTATTGCCTTAGCGAGGGGGCGGGTCTCAAAGCCATAAAAAGCCAAACCAATATTTCTTATTAATTGCCCGGAATCCTCTGCCTCTCTCTGAATAATTGTATTAGCTCCAATTAAGCCACCTTTATCTCCTTTACCCTGCTGATCTCCAAGGGCTCCGACTATAGCTAAATGTGCAGAGTCGATATTTCCTAAGTCTACAGCTTTAGCGAAGAAGTAACTTACTCCTGCTGCAGCTATCTCTTTCGCTCCATCGATCCCATGAATGAGAGGATTTTGATGCAACACATTCTCCTTAGCTTCACCGTTAACGATGTGATGATCAAGAACTATAACATCCGAATCCGATAAAATGGCGCTCACTTTATTGAGGTATCCAGAACCAAAATCAGATATCACAATGATCTCCGGCTTCTCAACTGAAATCTTTTTGAGCACCTGGTCGTCAAGACGTTTTTCCACGGAAATCCTGAACCCAACATTTGCACGTCGCGCTGCTCTAGCGATTATTCCGCCACTTGCAAGGCCATCCGCATCGCTATGTGTGATTATATGAATAATATGACCTTGAGAAACATGTCTGAGGAAAACCTCGGCAGGCAGCTTAAACGACGAAAGAAAAGATTCCATTACTCAGCCCAGGGTGGCTAAATGGTAACGATTTCGTTTCGATAGTTCCATTCCTTAGGCAGTTTACCGATACGTTTGTAATATTTAGTAACGCGGTAGATCATGGATTCAGTGAGCTGTAGACCTCTTTTATTTCCAAAGTCTTTCCTATTCCTCTCCATGTGTCTCTTCATCCTCGTAGCGCGAACCATAAGATTGTAGAGGTCCTCAGGAATATTTTTAGCAAGTCCGGCCTCAGTAAGTACCTTGTTTATACCTTGACCTACTATAGATTTTACAAGTGGAACTCCATGCTCGTCACGGAGGGTGTTGCCTATCTCGCTCTGGCTTCTTCCCTCCCGAGAAAGGTTGATGATTAACGCTTTGACCTCATCGGGCTGGTATACGACCCAACTTGGAGGTCGCTTAGATACTGGCCTCGAAGAGAGGGACCTTCCCCGCATACTGGACATTTTACTAACCATGATTAATCACATCCGGGTTATCCCCCGGGTAGCTCTGGAAACAATAGTGAGCTAGCTAAAAAAGGTTTACTGAGTTAGCCACTTGGCAAACGCTTGAAATGCTCTTGCACGGTGACTTATCATATTCTTCTCAGCATCACTCATCTCGCCGAATGTTCGTCCATCACCCTCCTTCGGGATGAAGATCGGGTCATATCCGAAACCATTTGTCCCTCGGATCCTCTCAGATATTATGCCTTCAACTGTTCCACGAAAAATATGAACCCCATTTTCATCACGGTAAGCTACTGCAGATAAGTAATGAGCTGATCTATCTTCTACGCCTTTCATTAGCTTAAGGATCCCAGGATTATTGAGTCGCTTCAAGACATAACTACTGTAAGGCCCTGGAAAGCCATCGTAATGAGATACGAATAATCCGGCATCCTCGATAACAATAGGGATTTCAACTGAAACAGTTTTGAGACTATACGCAGCTACTTCTGCCAGATCATCTGCTTGGATCTCAATACGTTCAAGTGGATAATGTTCTAACTTTATTCCATATGGAGCAAGTATCTCTGCAGCTTCTCTAACTTTATGTATATTTGATGTTCCCAACCAAATTTTATTTTCCTTTAGTGAAGTTTTGAAATGCATTTTATCAGCTCATATACCTATTTTTGTCATATAGATGGTTTTTAAGAAAGTTTTCGGTTCGATAAGTCTCATTTTATTTTGATTCTCATTAAAAATATATTTAGGTTTAAGACTCCTTATCGATATAGCGACCCCTTCGCTTAATCTCTTCAACGCGTTGAAACACCCCTTCAGCCTCTAATCCCATAGTATCTCTATAGCCTTCATCGAAGGCACTTTGAAGAAGCTCCCGTTCTTCATAGTGAGTGCTATTTAACATTCTACGCATTAAATTCAAATCTACTCCCCTTTTCTCCGACTCCGATGATACTTCCCCAAGACCAAAGTCAATGAATACGACTCGATCATGACTTTTTATCATATTTGAAGTAGTAAGATCACCGTGAATTATTCCCGCAGAATGTAGATTACCCGCCATCCTCCCGATAAGTTTGAAGAGACTCCGGTTTTCCTCCCCACTGATTTGAGATACAAGGTCCCTGACCTTTACGCCGTCCACAAACTCCATAACAATCTCAGTGTTCACAGGATCCACCATATAGATTAGCGGTGTTGGAACACCTGCTTCCTTAGCGCGATGAAGGATCGACGCCTCATGAAATGTCCGAAGCTTACGTAGCTCCCGGTCTATATCCTGGTGTCTATAATTCTTAACACCTCTTCGCTTTATCAAGACTTTTCGGCCATTCCAATCATCATCGAGAATAAGATCAGCCTCAGCACCTTTAGCTAAGAGCTTTATAACCATGGTATCTCCACCTCATCGAGCCTCCACTTAGACTTTATAATGCTCGTCTCTATCGGTGTCCTAATCCCGTGAGTATATGCAAGAATACCAGTCCAAGCAATCATCGCGCCATTATCTGCAGCAAGATCAATTGGCACAAAGTAAGGTTTAGCCCCTTGCTCTTCCGCGATCTCTTTCATCATTGCGCGAAGCCTCCTATTTGCACCCACTCCACCTGTAAGGAGAAGCTCCTTTTTCCCTGTATGAGCAAGTGCCCTCTCCGTTACTTCACCTAGCATTGCGTAACCGGTCTCCTGCAAACTGTAGCAGAGGTCCTCGATCCTGTAATTTCCGGTCTTGAATGCATTCGTAACCGCAGTCATGAGGCCACTAAAGCTTAGATCCATTCCTTTTACCGCGTAAGGAAGAGAGATGAGCTTAGTTCCATTTGCTGCTTTTGATTCAATAGCTGGGCCTCCCGGATATTCTAGTCCCGCAGCACGAGCGAAGGTGTCTAGGCAGTTTCCGATTGCTATGTCTAAGGTTTCACCGTAGACTCGATATCGTCCAGATTCGAAGCCGGAGATCAAAGTGTTTCCTCCGCTTACATAAAGCGTAATAGGACTGATTGCTCCCGTAGCTAATCTCCCAATCTCAATGTGGCTTACACAATGATTAACACCAACTAGTGGAATTTTTAAGTAAACTGCCAATGCACGAGCTGAAGTCGCACCTGTCCTTAAACAAGGGCCTAATCCAGGTCCTTGAGCGAAGCTTATGAAAGTAATCTCACTAGGCTCAAGCTTTGCTCTCTCTATTGCTTGTTGAATGAGTTTACCGATATTCTCACTGTGGTGACGGGCTGCCTCTCGTGGATGGATCCCTCCTGTGGAAGGAACATGTACCATGACCTCGTTCGCGAGAATCTTTCCCTCACTTGTAACTATCCCCACTCCAAGGTTATCCGCAGTAGATTCTACCCCCAGGCAGATGATTTGACTTAACTGCGTCACCTAACCAACGGGTCTGCTGGACCCGATAAAAACTTTGAGTCTAAACCGAGAACAAAGAGTACTTCTTCACAATCTCTTCTATTTCCGTTTGCATCTCAGGGTGTTCCTCTATGAGTATACCCAGCTTTCCGAGAGTATTAGACCACTTTTTTTGGACTTCAGGGCTGAAATCCCAGGCAATATCAAAAAGATTCATTAGAGATCTTAAGCTTGATTGAACATCCTTACAAGTTTTTTCAGTTTCCTCCACAAAAAGCCGGTCTTGAATCATGAGCTCAAGTATAGGAAACCTAGTCAACCCTATGTCTCCTTCAAGCTCCACCTCTACACCATCGCTTAGGATTTTTATGGTTTCCTTAGGTGCACCAAATTGGATGAGAAATGAGACTGCATTTTCCAAAGCAATCTCCAGCACCTCCACCGGGAGATATGTGAATCTTTCTCGGTACAGGAGGTGAATCGAACCGTTTGCTCGCCGCTCTGTTGTTATATCAAGTCGATCCGGTACAAAACCTAACCCTCGAGTAACACCATACCGCTTGAAGACCTCATTGATCTCGTTGAACATCACATCGGCGCTGCTTCTACTCACCAGAGACACCCCTGCTAGTAAAACACGACTCGTTGCTAAGAAAGCTCAATTCTTAGGGAGGCTCATAGTAGCCTTCCGGAAATACGTCAACACATTCAACCCAGACTCCGTAATACGGTACCTCTTAACATCTCGACCATCACCACCCTCCTCA
>JBFYNP010000079.1:0-11436 GCA_041304325.1 Candidatus Bathyarchaeota archaeon | reverse complement strand
ACTATGACGTCCCAGCAACGCTTTTCAGACATTGACTGTAGTTCATTCTCCTCATGGATAAAACCTCGGAGAAGCGCGTACCCTATACGGGAGTTTACATCAAATTCGCCCAAGAAGCTTGAATCAATTATTGCTACTCGTTATTCGGTTTCTCGGTTTCAGCGTCAAAACTCTTTTTCCCGAATCCAACGATTAAGTCAATCAGTTGTTTCTGGTCGACCTCAGCCCGACTTCTCCAGTCGAGGAAGAGGACTCCTTTGTCGTCCTCCCCAAGGTATCCTTGCTGAATGTAGCGGTCAACGCTCATCTTTACACGCCAGCCCGGTAGTTTTTCCTGGAGTGTTTTCTCAACTTCGGCTCTAAGAGCTTTACCTTGTTTCGAAATAATATATGCAATAGCTACAGCTAGGCCTGCAATGTCGTCAACCCGCCATCCGATGGTTTTCGCTGTTTTCTGGTCTATGTTCCCACGTAGAGTGATGTAGTATCGGGCGTCAGCGAGTTGCCCTGAATCTGGTTCGATTATAGTTGGATCATCGAAGACTCGTGTTACCTGGAGGTCTAGTAGGGTTAGTTGTTTATCGAGAACTTCAAGGACATTCTGCCACTCTGGGCCGAGTTCCTGTTTAAGCTCCCAACCTCTAACTCCGGGGAGTCGGTGGTGCTGGAAGAAAAGTATGTGTACGGCATCTCGGAGTTTCCTGCTGTAAGCGACTTCTCCGCCTTTTACTCGTTTCGCCATTTTCTCCACTCCTCATAGTCAACTAGTACCGGTACAGATAGTTTAGCTTGCCCAGGGTCGGGGTGTTGCTCCCGGTTATGTATTATGGTGACGTTGTCACCAAATCTATCGGTTTCGATGTTAGCGTAACCGTAACCTACCATGAAAACCGTAATATAGCTTCGTTTAACAGTTTCTTCATAGGTATCAGCTAGGACCCAGCTCTCGTACTTGATTTTTCCGCCTTCACCTACACGTTCCTTAAGCTCATGCCAGAATCCCTCAATGATTTCAGCGAAACCTTCCATAGGTAGAAAACCAAGTCGCTTCGCCTCTTCAAGTGTAGCTGTTCCAGCATCAATTAGCTCCATCTCAGCCTGCTTCCATCGATCAGCGATGGGGATGAGGCCGGTCCAGTAACCTAGGCTCCCGGCGAGGGTAACTGCGGAGAGCTGCTCCATCTCGACTAATGGGTGCCAACTCTTTAGGAAGGAGTCTGCAATAGCAGAAACATCCATCCTCATTACCTGTTGGTTGAGAAGGAAAGGGTCTCGGTATAGGGTGGTGGATTGATGTTCGATCCATTCGTTCTGGCGCTGAAGAACATTACTCAGTTCTTTGATCGCGGAAGCGTCCTGACAGAAGTCGCTGAGGCTCTCGATCTTTGGGTAATGCTTCCGGATAACTCCTAGAATGTAGTCAACATCGACGTTAAACGGCTCTACGCTGCCGGCGGTGACAAGGCGGCATAGCTGTATGACTCCTTCAAGCTCGGTCTGAGTTTTGCTCATTACTCCACCAGTCTCACGTTGCTTATGTTCTCTGTTTTATGGATCATTAGTATATGGACATCTTTACCTCGGAATGTGACCTGGCTTGGAGTGATAGCCATGTACTGATCTTTTGTCCCCTCCATGGTGGATACTATGAACTCGGAAACTATCTCCTTATTCTTCGGGTCCATATGGAGGTCAAACTCGTCGACTGCTCTGAATGGGCTTAGTATGTTCTGCTGGAGGGCTAGAAGGAAAGCCATAACTGAGGTGCTTCGCTCTCCACCACTATGTGTATAAGGGTCTAGTTTACTCAGTTGACCGCCTTTGAAACTAACATATATCTCTAGGCCTGCTTCCTCGATGTCACTGGGATTTATGAGGCGAACCTCGCCACGGGCTTGAAGTCGGCTGAGGAGGCTTTGGTACCGGGCATTGACCTCGTCGAGAAGGTTGTTTATTACTACACTCCACTTCTGAGTACGAGCCTCGATCTCCTCCATAACTTGCCGCCGACTTTCTCTAACATGATCCACTTTTTGCTGGATGTCCTTGAGAGTCTTGCTGTAGGAATCGTACATCTCATCAGCATCCTCGGGTACATGAGCCATTCCGACAAGTACACCGCTGGCCTTGCGAATCTCGTTAAGAATCTCGTCACCAGGGCGACCTGTCTCAACTCGAGCACCTTTAATCTGTGCCTCTGCTTCAGCGTCACGACGTTCCTGACTTGACCGATCTATCTCAGCCTTCAGCTCATCTATTCGCTGTTTAAGACGACCGCGTTTATCTTTGGTAAGGGCAAGCTGAATACGCCCATCGATATACTGGTCATTAGCTGAATCTATTTTTGAACGAATAGATTCCATTTGCTGTATAGTTTGACCGACCGCAGACTCCGCGTCATCCAGTTGTCCACTAACCGCGACTATTCTATTTTCAGCTTCGCTTCTAAGATTTACGAACTCAATACGCCATTTCTCGTATGCTTCATCCTGAGTCTTCTCAAAATCTGTGAAAAGAGTAAAATATGCATCAAGTTTTGTTGGACCTTTCTCAAGTCGAGCTTTAAGTTGTATCGCAGCCTCGTCGAAGCGACGACGCTGTTCGCTGCTGTTATCTAACATTCGCCCTAACTCTTTGATCCTCTCTTTAATGAAAGAGAGACTGTACTCGGAAACTCCAAGGGCTCTCTCCGACTCCACGCGACGTTCGATAAGCTCCATCAACTCAATACGAGTTCTCTTTAAGAAATCATCTGCATCTACTACAGCCTTCGCGTAACGCTGCATCTCTTCCTCAGCATTGAATAAATCAGCATCGGCTTTGTCTAATTCCTGTTCAAACCGGTTGACTGTGGCCTCTAAGCTAAGAACTCGACTCCAAGCCATTTCACGTTGAAGAAACTGCATTCTCGTATGAAGCTGCTTCTTCTCTTGAAGTCTCTCATTCTGCTCCCGCCAGTATGTTAGAGTCTCTCGAGCCCGATCCATGAGTTGGTTTAAACTCTGCTCTTCGCTGAGAATGCCTTTGAGCTTTGATTTTGCCTCGATGACGTCACGGCGAAATGTATTGAATCCAACCGCTTCTTCAAGCATTACAAGCCTATCTTGAGAATTGAGGTTTGCGAATTGTCCAGGCATGTCCTGATGCATGATGATTAGCATATTATCAGGATCGAACCCAAATCCCTCTAAGAGTTCAATAACCTCAGCTTTTGTTACGCTCTTCTGGTTTAACTCGAAACCATATTTTCCATCACGCCGAATGTTACGAGAGAGGCGAACCTCATCCATATTGAAAGAGGGGACAGGTCGTCGACCATCTTTAGGACTGTTATCGAGAATGAGGCTAACCTCGGCACTATCTTGATCCCATCTGATCAAATCTGAGAGTTTCTTACTCCTTTCGGTATAGGTGTCACCTAGAGCAACGCAGATGGCAAGTAGAAAACTCGATTTTCCTGATCCGTTAGGGCCGCAGACAACGTTTACACCCTCCCTAAGAGGAATTCGGGCGTACTCATAAGACATGAAGTTCTTTATAATAACCTCTCTAATGAGCAAGACACGGCACCTTCTTTAAACTCCTGATTCTACTAGTCCACCGTTATTAAACCTACCCAGACGGGTAAAGTAGATAACTGAAAGTGGAGGCGGAGACTTCCTCTTAAACCTTTTAGTTTAAACATGTAGTGTGATATTAATTTATATTCTACCGAGTGTTAGAATTAGATATGTATCATGTCTCGCATAGAAGATTTCTTAGCATAGCGCGTGCGACATGGAGGAGATAGATGACCTTGATCGGACGAGATGTAAGGGTAGGCACATGCGTATACGCTGGCGACATGGACAGTATGGTTCGATTCTACAGAGATACATTGGGCTTTCATACTCAATGGAATGGAGGGGATTTCGCGGAGTTTGAGACGGCAAGCGGTGCGCTATCCTTGTTCATGTACAGCAGGAAAGCATTCGCGCAGGCAATTGGGGAGAGTTACGTCCCTCCAAAGGGAATCAATCAAACGTTTGAAATTGCTCTTTGGTTGCCCTGCTTTGCCGATGTGGATGCGGAATATGAGCGACTATCGAAGTTGGGCGTGCGATTTCCGACTGGAGAACCCATGACCTTCTCCTGGGGCATCCACAACTTTTATGTCGCCGACCCGGAGGGTAACCTGCTTGAAATCGGCAGCACGCACGAAACGTGCGCGCGATAAAAGGACACCGTGTTGTTGAGGGGTAAGAACCCAAAGTAAGTGAGGGTGAGTCCAGTTATGACGATAATTGTTACTGCGTTGGGGCTCTTCATCTCGCCTACAAGTTAAATATAATCTGAAGCATTTTGGATCTTTTCACTCTTACGTACGATTACATCTCCTACAAAGTTAGTGATATTGTGCTCGAAAATGTTTCGTCACTTGTGATGTATAAAACTTCGTGACACTACTTGTGCTTTCTTAAACCTTTTACACGTCAACGGTTATTTTGTAGGGATGTATAAAATCGATCTAACCCCAGCTCAGGAAACTGAAGCAAAACGAATCCATAAGGAAGCTTTGGTAGTTGATACTCATTGCGACACTTTGGGTGGCTTGATCCGCCCTCCGGAGCGAGGCACCCAATTGAAGAGATTGGGAGAGAAAACCGAGAACAGACAGGTTGAGATCCCTAAGATGATTGCGGGTGGCTTAGATTGCCAGGTATTCGCTATGTACACGGGGAGCCAAGAAGCTCAGCCCGACGCTCTCTATAAAGCGATGCGTATGACGGATGCTTTCTATCAGGATGCTGAAACTTATGCGGATAAATTCGTTGCTGCAACATCTGTGAGTGAGATCATTAAAGCTCATGAGGTCGGTAAGGTCTCGGGAGTTCTAAGCTTGGAAGGGGCAGAACCTCTCATGGGTGATCTTGGAATTATGCGTAACTTTTACAGACTTGGCGTGAGGATGATCAGCTTCACATGGAACTGGCGGACCCCCTTTGCTGATGGTCTTGCTGCGAAACGGACAGGGGGGAAACTCACAGATCTCGGAGTCAAAGCGATGGAGGAAATGGATAAGCTCGGCATAATACTGGACGTTAGTCACATTACAGATGCATGTTTCTGGGATATTGCAGAGCTTAGGAAGACCCCGTTCATCGCTAGTCATAGTAACTGCAGAGCACTCTGCGATAACTCCCGTAACCTCACTGATGATATGATCAAAGCTCTTGCTGAGGACGGTGGCGTTATGGGAATGAATCTTGTATCAGGATTCATAGCAAAGGAGGGAGCAAATTTAGAAAAGATAATCGACCACGTCGATCATATTGTTAAGCTGGTTGGCCCAGACTATGTCAGCTTAGGAGCAGATTTCGACGGCGGAGGTGGATGTCCAGGATTAGAGGATTCATCAAAACTTCTTAACTTCACCCGAGAGCTCCTCCGCCGCGGCTATTGTGAGGAGGATATAAAAAAGATCCTTGGAGGAAATCACATCCGCGTTTTCAAACAAATCTGGAAATAACCAGTGGCACTTTTTTCGTTTACATGTAACTTCATTACCCTTAAATGGCGCTCTACCGTGATTGTTTCTGGTGTAACATATGCCTACGGCTGGGAAAGTCTTTGTCTCAACAGAGTACAAGTCTCTAACAGATGTCTCTACTGGTCTAACAGGCTATAAATTAGAAGAAGAGTATAGCGAAGGAGATTTCAAGATCACTCTTCTCACCGAGGTCGCTAATGTCAGTCTCGTCGATAGCGTTCTTACTGGGCTATATAGTTATGATCACGTTGTCTATAGTTATCATCGAGGAAAGGTCGCTCCAGCTCCCACTACGACAGAGGTACTCTTCAGCATGAGCGAGTACCAGAATAGACTCTATTTGGCAATAGTAGATAAAAAAGCCGTTGCGAATAGGATCGCGAACAAGTTGAGTGAAATCATATTTGGTGAGATGGGCGTAGTTGTTGAAGCTCGGATCCTACCAGATACCTTAAAAAAGTTCCATTTAGAGAATCCAGAGTCTACTAAGGTGATCTTTTTCGAAAATATGGACATCCCGAATCTCAACAAGCTTAGTCTTTACGGTCCAGATGTGGTCGATACGAAGCTGTTTAAAGAGTACACAAAGATAGGTGATCCTTGGTATATTTTAACGAAGTCAAAGAGATACAAACATACGGTGGGAATGGTCCGCGATGGCTCTGTCACCATCTTCAATTCAGTTGATCAAGCACAGTATCTTCAGTATATCCGAGATGAGGTTATTCCTATGACACAGCCGCCAAGAGTCAGGAGCGAGGAATAATGGCGGATAAAACATTAGATTGTACCGGATTATTCTGCCCTGAACCGGTATTCCGCACACGTCTAGCTTTAGATGATATGGAGTCAGGTCAAACAATCGAAGTTCACGCTGACGATCCCGCTAGTTATGAGGACCTTCGTCGACTAGCTGAGAGACTCGGTAACGAAGTAGTTGAGCTCCGAAAGGAAGGCGAAGAAACAATTATCGTTATCCGTAAAAAGTAGATGATGTCTGTTATCAATGTTTTAAAGCGTCTATTCACTTGACATCAGCATAGGCGAATGGTTTGAAGGTGTATATGGATTACGGCTCTGGATGCCCAGTGGATCAACGAGTATTAGAGGAAATGCAGCCCTATCTTATTGAGAATGTTGGAAACCCTGCCAGCTTCCACTCCGCGGGTTTCAAAGCGCTTAAAGCTATTAACAAAGCACGGACTCAGGTTGCAGATCTAATTGGTGCCGAGTCATCTGAAATCTTCTTCACAGCCTCTGCCACAGAAGCCACAAACCTAGCTCTCATAGGTGGTGCTCAACGCTTCAAACAGAAGGGAAACCGCATCATCACAAGCGCTATCGAGCATATCAGCACTATAAACGTCGCCAAAGATTTGGTACGTCAGGGCTTCGAGTATGAGATGTGCCCTGTTGACAGATACGGTACTATCCATCTTGACAAACTGGAGGAGCTTGTCAATGACAAGACCCTAATAGTAAGTGTTATGGCTGGAAATGGCGAGATGGGAACCGTTGAACCAGTAAAGGAAGCCGCTCAAATTGCCCACAAAAAAGGGGCTATATTCCACACCGATGCAACAGCTGCATTAGGTCGGATACCAATTAACGTCGCTGAACTCGGGATAGACATGATGACCCTGAGCAGCAACGACATATATGGACCAAAAGGGGTAGGAGCAATCTACGTAAAGAAAACAATTCGAATCCGACCCATCATCATCGGCGGAGGCCAGGAGCAGGGTCTCCGAAGTGGTACTGAGAACACACCTAGCATAATCGGGTTTGGCAAAGCTGCTGAAATTGCGAAACAGGAACTTATTACAGAGGCTACACGCCTTACCGAACTCCGAGACTACCTAATTAAAGGCCTCACATCCATCATCCCAGAATCCTACCTCAACGGCCACCCAACCGCTAGATTACCCAACAACGCAAACATCCGTTTTAGCTATATTGAAGGCGAAGCTCTGATCCTTAGTCTCGATAATGAAGGAATTCAAGTATCAACTGGATCAGCCTGCGCTGCAAAGACTTTAGAACCAAGCCACTGTCTAATCGCAACAGGTCTCAAACCAGAAGATGCCCATGGTAGCCTCGTCTTTACACTCGGGAAAGGTAATAATAAGGAGCAGGTAGACTATGTTTTTGAGAAGCTTCCGGGGATAGTGAAGCGTCTCCGAGCAATGTCCCCAATAACACCTAAGGAGTTTAATTAAATTGTACAGCGAAAAAGTTTTAGATCATTTCAAGAACCCCCGGAATGTTGGGGAGATTAAAGATGCTGATGGAGTTGGTAGTGTTGGCAATCCTGTCTGTGGCGATATGATGACCATGTACATAAAGGTAAAAGACGAAAAGATTGAGGATGTTAAATTCAAAACTTATGGATGTGGTGCTGCTATCGCTACCAGTAGCATGACTACTGAGCTTGCAAAAGGCAAAACACTAGAAGAAGCAGAACATATTAGCCGCCAGAGCGTGGCAGATGCCCTAGATGGTCTTCCACCGGTAAAGATGCATTGCAGTAATTTAGCCGCTGACGCTCTACACGAAGCTATTAAAGATTATCGAAAGAAGGAGGAAAAAAAATGAGTGAGAAAACAGCTAAATGCCCTATGTGTGGGCTCTCTAAAGAGATGAATTGTGACTTCATGGTAGGTAAGAGTGAAGATAAAACTCAAGCTTGTTGTTGTGAACGTCTTCAAAAAGGAAATGTTAAAAAGTAGTTCAAATGAATGTGATGTAGTATTCTAGGTGGGAGCAATTTTAAATCGTAAAAAGATTGCATCGGGAGTATCAGCAGCACTCAATGCCCCTCTCATTGCAATGATTACGTTCATAGCGATTATCTTATACCTGGGAGCACCTAACGGCCTCATCCTAATAGGAGTGACAAGCATTTTTGCTTGCATCCTTCCTTTAATTATGGTAGGTGCACTACTCAAACTCGATCTAATAGACGATTACTATGCAGCTGAAAAAGACACGCGATACATCCCATTCCTATGGACTGACCTCTTCTACCTCGCAGGCACGATGGCACTCTTCTGGTTAAATGCTCCTCCAGCAGTAACCGCGTTAATGGCGAGCTACTTTGTCAACGGATTTATACTAATTCTCATCACCTTCAAATACAAGATCAGCATCCACGCTTCTGGAATCACGGGTCCAGTTACAGCACTAGTCTATATCGTCGGAGCAACTATGATCCCTCTTTTCCTCACCGTTCTGCCCGTTGCTTGGGCACGTGTTGAACTTAAGGCTCATACAAAAATGCAGGTTACAACGGGAGCAGTACTAACAACACTTCTCACTTGGATTCAAATGAGCGTCTATCTTCACAATTTCATTATCTAAGTTTTTATCTTTAACGCTATCTCGCGACCGAAATCATATGCTTTTCGAAGCTCTAATTCTGTTGGGTTGAATTGAACATCTAACCCACTGTCTAAGATCTGAATACCTGCAGCAGTCATCTCAGCCTCAACAGCCTTTTTTGCTCCCCCCGCCCATCCATAACTTCCGAATGCTGCACCGATCTTATTGAGCGGCTTAAGCCCACGCGAATAGGCGAGGAAACCTGCAATACTCGGAAAGAGCCAGTTATTGAGTGTTGGACTACCAACGAGAATCGCTTTAGCATCAAGAACCTCAGCGATTACATCACTGTTGTGACTGCTACCAAGGCTCATTAATCTGACTTCGACACCTCCATCTGTAAGTCCCTCAGTGAGTGCACGAGCGAGTTTCTCTGTGCTCCCCCACATTGTATCGTAGACAACTACCGCTTTTTGCTTGGTTTCTCCATTGACCCATTTAACATATCTATCGAGTATTAGGTTGGGGTTGTTTCTCCAGATTACGCCGTGGCTTGGAGCTATCATCTCAACCGGCACTCCTTCAAGTGCTTTGAGTGCGCTCTTCACGCTGCGCCAGAGTGGCATTAAGATGTTCGCGTAATATGTTGTTGCTTCTTCCATTAGCACCGATCTATCTACTTCGTCATCGAATCTTGCACTGGATGCTAGGTGTTGACCGAAGGCATCGTTACTGAAGAGGATTTTCTCCTCAGGCATGTAGCTAACCATGCTGTCAGGCCAATGAGCCATTGGAACAGGTACGAAAGTGAGGCTTCGTTTCCCGAGATTAAGAGTAGGAACCTGCTCAATGGGTGTGATTTTCAGGTCTTCACCGTAATATTTCTTTAAGATCTGAATTGATCTAGCTGTTGCTATGATCTGAGCATTAGGGCAAGCTTCAATAATTTTTCGTATGCTGCCACTGTGATCTGGCTCTGCGTGGTTAGCGACAATGTAATCGATTCTTGATGGATCGATTATCTCCTCAATATGCGCCAACTGCTCATCGGCAAATGGAGCCTTCACAAAGTCTATGAGGCATATCTTCTCGTCAATGATTAAGTAACTGTTGTAGGAGGACCCCCTATTAGTGATGTAACCATGAAAGTTACGTATCGCCCAATCTACGGCTCCAACCCAGTAGATACCTTCCTTAAGCTTAGTCAAAACATTCGCCAATAACGAGGGATTCTAATTGATCGGATAAAAAGTGATCCATTTGCTACTTTAGGGAAATTTCGATTTTTAAAAAGTCGTATGCTACCTCAACAGCAGAAAATATTGTTCTAGCTTCCATAAGAATCGGTGTTGGATCGTTATATCTTGAGCTGATATGGGTTAAAATTAGACGTTTAACACCTGCTTCAGCAGCTAACGTAGCTGCTTGCCGTGCTGTTGAATGACCGTCGACTGCGGCTCTCTCCGAAAGCTCGTCAAGGAAAGTTGCTTCGTGTACTAGTATATCCGCATCTTTCGAAAGGGCTTTCAACTGTTCTGTAGGTACAGTATCTCCACTGTAGACGAATTTACGTCCGGGTCTTGGTAAATCTAGAACCTCTCCTGGTGCGATACTTTTCCCATTTATAACAAGTTTTTCGCCATCTTGAAGTCGCTTCCAAAGCTGACCCTTTGGAATGCCTAAGGCTATAGCTTTCTCGGGGTGAAATCTTCCGGGATGAGGGTTCTCGTTCAATGCGTAAGACCATGCTTCTATACTATGCTTCGCCGTAACCGCGGTAATA
Organism: Candidatus Bathyarchaeota archaeon; assembly: GCA_041304325.1. GTDB lineage: Archaea > Thermoproteota > Bathyarchaeia > TCS64 > TCS64 > UBA8941. The sequence goes on along the minus strand of JBFYNP010000079.1, from coordinate 802 downwards.
TTATATGAATTCGACAAATAGACGATTTCAGATGTAGCAATTTCCTTTACAGTGACTGGAAAAGTTGGGCCGCCTATTCTTGATGAAACGGCCTGAAGATAATCGTAAAGTCCACGTGGGCCTATCACAGTGAGTGGAGTCTCACGATAGAGGAGACTCATTGTTTGAAGTATTCCAGGGAGACCAAGGACGTGGTCACCATGAAGATGAGTTATTAAAATTAAAGTAACTTTATGGAAACTAAGACCAGCGATCACCATCTGTCGTTGCGTTCCCTCACCACAGTCGAATAGGATTAAATCCTTACCGAGCTTAACCGCAACCGCTGATGCGCCACGCTCGGGCGTTGGCATACTTCCACTGGTGCCAAGGAAGGTTACCCGCATGAAGAACACCTATCGATGTTCCTGATTACTTGTATCCAAATAATTAACTGCTTCAAGTGCAGCGATGCAGCCACTAGCGCAACTGGTCACTACCTGCCGGTATACCCTGTCATTGAGATCACCAGCAATGAAGATGCCAGGCTTCTCAGTGAATACACTTTTTGAAATAATATAATTATTTAAATCCAGATCTAGCTGTCCTTGAAAAATGGCGGTGTTAGGTATCCAGCCTATAGCAATAAGTACACCCTCAACCTTTAGAGTTGAGATTTCACCCGTAGATATAACTCGGATTTTTACCTCTTCGACACGCTTCTCTCCGATTATCTCCAACGCTTCACTATTCATTACGAATTTTATTCGGGGGTTTTCTTTCGCCTTCTCAATAAGATATTTTTCCGCTTTGAATGTACCTC
>JBFYNP010000078.1:0-6135 GCA_041304325.1 Candidatus Bathyarchaeota archaeon | reverse complement strand
AACTACGATGCAATTCCAGAGGATGGATTCCTTTCAGCTACGGTTCCCAGTGCATTCGATGCATGGGTCCAACTACTTGAGGAGTATGGCTCGGTCAGCTTAACCGAATGTATGGAGCCGGCAATTAGGATAGCGGTGGATGGGTACCCTATTCAGGGAAGTATGGTGCGAAGTATAGTACGTCTTACAGAGCGATTCAGAAACGAGTGGCCTACGAGCGCAGATATTTATCTTCCTGGTGGAGAGGTCCCGAAGGTGGGTCAGATCATACGTAATCCTGCATGGGCTCGCACTTTCCAGGCAGTAGCTGAAGAGGAGCGCCGGGAACGTAGGTGGGGTAGAACTAGTGGTCTTGAGGCTGCTCGTGACTATTTCTATATGGGGCCTATCGCTGAAGCAATTATCGAGTTCACTCAGTCGTTCAAGTGCCGAGATAGTTATGGACAGGAGAATTATGGTTTACTAAACCTAGAGGATTTTGCCGATTATCGTGCTGGGATTGAGGAGCCGATAACTGTTAACTACAAGGGATTTGACGTCTGGAAATGTAACACCTGGACACAAGGTGCTGTATTACTCCAACAACTTAACCTGCTTGAAGGATTCGACCTTCAAAAAATGGGGCATAACTCAGCGGAATACTTGCATACTTGGACCGAGTGTGCAAAGCTCGCTTACGCGGATAGGGAGACATATTATGGTGACCCAGAGTTTGAAGATGTACCTCTACATTGGTTACTCTCAAAGGGATATGCGGCAGAGCGACGAAAACTCGTTGACCCATACTTAAGTAACTTAGATTTCCGTCCGGGGGGTATGGAGCCGTTCAGACTGGAGGAGACGAAAAAACGTGGCTACTTTGAAGGTGACACAGTACATCTCGAAGCTGTAGATAGTATGGGCAATATGGTATCGGCAACACCGAGCGGTGCATGGATACCAACAAGCCCAGTAATTCCTAGCCTAGGTTTTCCTATCGGAACCAGAGCTCAGCAGTTCAATTTAACTCCTGGGCACCCTAATTGTCTAAAACCAGGAAAACGTCCGCGCAGCACCTTAACCCCTAGTCTTGTTACTCGAGATGGGAAGCCCTACATGGTTTTTGGTACTCCCGGTGGTGATGGTCAGGACCAGTGGACGCTTCAGTTCTTCCTTAACCACCTGGAGTTCGGTATGGAAGTCCAGCAAGCCTTGGATAAACCAACTGTGCACACCGATCACTTCCCAAATAGTTTCTGGCCTCATAGAGTAGGTCCTAACACCCTACACGTTGAGCCACCGATCAGCGAAGATGTTATCGCTGAGCTTAGGAAGAAGGGGCATAATGTTATCGTCTCTCAGCCTTGGACTCATGGTCGTTGCCTAGCCATCCGATTTGACCCTGAATCAGGTGTAATGTATGGTGGCGCCAGTCCTCGCACCGGTGACAGCTACGCTATTGGTTGGTAAGATGATCATCGTCACTATCCTGTAAGCTGCAATTTGAAATTCTCTCATTGGTACAAGCTGCTATTACTGGGTTACTTGTGCCCTTTTGATGAAAGTCTCAAGAGTACCCCTTTGAGTATTAATAGTTCTCAGAGAACTTTATTTTGAGTACTCGTCCAACTTATGAACTACGAGAGGCGTAACACTTTGCAGATCTCCTGTAAATGGGCTTAAGAGGCTCATCACAGCTCTCTTAGTGAGTTCCATATACTTCCTACGATCGTATCTTTTATCTGATTTTTCGATCATGACTACGGGTTTCACGCGGAGGTATGGATTACTGTTTTTCGAGTTTACGAGTACATACCGTGAGTTGCCCTCATCCTCGGCGCCCAGGAGAGCTGCGACAACGTGGACTGGGAGGCTCCTGTAAGCTGTAAGATCTCTGCTTAGCCTCTTCGATATCGTGAGTTCCCTCGCGTAAACGTTACCCTTTCTGACTTCCTCGAGGGCTCTGTTTGCGATGATGAGGGCTCTTGGGAGCCCGCTTATGAGAACTTTCTCGGCGTTGTTAGCGTCGAAGAGCGCAGTCATCACTCTCTCCTGGAGTCTTTTGAGGTAGATCGGTGTGTCGTGTTTCCGAAGTTCTATTCCCCTGTAGAAGAGTTCGCCGTCTGTGAGTTTTCCGTAGTACCTATTAGAGGCACCTTGAAGGGGATCAGTAACTTTGCCGAGGAGAACGAGAAACTTGAAGTGTTTGTCGAGTTTTATGGGGAGGCCAGTCGCTTCCGCTATCTCAGCAGCGAGTTCTTCATAATCCTTCTCTGTGGCGTCCTTCCTCTTCGTGTATAGCGCATCGGTGTTTCCATAGATGACCTCAAAACCCCTGCTCAAAGCGATGTTAAGCGCCTTCACCAAAGCCTGCCTGGCTTGACGGTTTATCTCTTGAAAGACTTGAACATTAGCGAACCTATTCGCATAACAACCGCTATATCCATAGATGACGACGAGCATCAGCTTCAGGCTCGACTGTCTCTCTTCACACCATGTCCACTGAGGGCTCCCCCTTGGGTATTGTTTTCGCATGTGCTTGAAGCGGAGTCGCCTTTCTAGGGTTGGGGCGGTGAAGCAAGACATGAAACCAGTATGGGTCTGATCGACTCCATCCTCGGTGACAGTTTCGTAGCTGACGTTTTTGCGATTGATGATGCTTGGGAACATAGACTCAAAGTCGATGCAGCCTACGTTCTCGTGGAGACCGACCTGAGGAGTGAATAACATTCCTCCTCTATCTCGTTTCACCATATCCCAAGCGCTCATCGATGAGATATATCCTCCTTTCATCTCGGGGATTAGGATCCGCTTTCTGTACGCCTCGAGGCACTGACGGCTGTCGATGGTCTTCCCCGCCTCCCAATCTGAGCTGACACCCATCGGCGCATATGTGAAGAGGGAGCGTTCCGAGAGCCCGGCGAGACCCATGTCTCTCCAACTGTGATATCCGAGAGCTATACGTCCGTGGAATAACTCGCCTTCTCTACCGAAGTCGAGATCTATTGCGTACCTTGAGGCTCTTTTGATCACCCACATTAGGGACCGAGTATCATCGATCACGATGACATCCGGGTTTTCCTCCTCGAGGAGGCATTTCAACTCGCTGAGAACGGCTCTCTCGTCACCTCTCAGACTTTTAAGGGGATTTTCATTGGCATCTAAAACATCTACGAAGGTTATGTCATCGGAGTCGGGGAGCCTGATAATGAGAGGTTTGAAGGGGGGAGGCTCGATCCGTTTCTCATCATCTATAGGTTTGATACTCTTTAGGGCGAGTCCGTCTGACTCGAACTCGCATAGGCCAGTAGGTGCAATATCTCTTTCGATGAGGTACCATTGAATAGGAGATAATCCAACGTCATAGACTTCATTGACCTCTCTGAGACTCCTTGCATACTTAATTATCTCCTCAAGACACTCAGCGGAGTCAACTTTAACCTCAGCAACACGTTCAAGGCATTCTCTCCGAAGGGTTGGATACCTCTCAACGGGTGTGGCAGAGTGGACAAGTTTATGCTCCTCAAAGAGATAGCAGAGGTCATCGACGTTGAAGCCAGGCTTAGAACTTGCTATGAAATGGGGTCGATGCCTCTCTGTGAGATGAACGACCTCCCCTTCGACGGTCTTGAGCCAGAGATGGGCGTTCTTTCCACGGATGTATGGATCGAGCAGCCAACCTCTGCGAAGCATAGATCCGTCAATCCTCTCTTTTCTGCTCTAGATGAGCTAGGCGTCTCTCAATGCCTGTTATGCGGCTGCTTAGCTCCTCGGAAACGCGGCGGTCATCAACGAGTCCTGTGAAAAGGATCAGATCCATGAGTGAGAGTGACTCCGCGTAGCTGATGACACCAAGTTCAGCGGACCATGCCTCAACAAGGCGGTCGAAGGCCTCCCTCCTACCCTGCTTGACGAGGGCCGCCCTATATTCGGTTCTGAGCTTGAAGAGGAGATCCTCGAACCCCATCTTTGCTATTGGAGTTGTTCTTCCTATGTTTTCATCCTCAAAGCAGTAATCTCGGGAATGCTGCACGGTAAGAGGAGACTTCAGCACGTAGGCTCTATTGAACTCCGCATCCCCCTCACGGCGTCTCAGGTAGACAATGACGCCAGCGAGGTGGTTGAGATAGTCACTAGCCTCTGGAGTTGGTATACTCCTCCCCGCCTCTTCTCTCGCCGAGGCGACGAGAGACACTCCCGCTGAGGCGCAGATGCGCTTCATAGCTGTGATGGAGCGCTGAACTTCTTCGGCAACTCGTCCCCTATTTTTCATTCTCGCGTCGTCTCTTCCGAGCTTGTAGATGCCATTTATCAGGACGAGGCGAACACTCCTCCTCGTTGAGACGATACGCTCAAGCTCTCCTGTGAGGCTAGCCTGCTGGTCGGCGGAGGAAGCAACGAGTATGTGAACCCGCCTGAGAGCACTCTCAAGCCCCTGCCCGGCGGATTCGAGTAGGCGAATGAGGGGCTCTGTATCAATGGTTATATGTTCCTTACGGTAGTTGCCGCAGATAATGTAGACAACCTCGGGCTCTGAATCATAAATGGTGGACTTGAGGCTGTTCGCGAGAATATGCCTGAGTAATGTCTCGATGAGGTCATCCTCTCCATAGAACAGATATAGCGCCTCGGAGTTCACGCCGCCGGTGAGGTCGTCGAGCTGTGGGCTACCTGTAGATATCCGAGTAGCTTGGTGGATTAATGCCAGTCGCTGGGCGTCGACGAACAGAGACATTGGAGCACTGTTCTCGCAATGCGGTGGCGATTTAAATCAAACTCACAATTATGAGAAAGAGGGGTACCTGAAGGTGGATACTCCTTTAAACCTAAGAATATCCCAGTGGGACGTCCATTACTGCTATCTATTGTGATGAATATTTATCGATGATAATAAATAAAAAAAATATTCTATTTAGGTTTAATTTTTTTGACATATTTCTCCATTCTGTCCATAGCTGCCTCAAAGCACGTTCTTTTTGTCACCTTAAACCAGCCGGGCATCTTCTGTGTGCTGAGTGGTCGGATCATGCTAAGGCGGACGTTTCCTTCACCGTTTCCGACACCGTAACTTCGCCCTGAAGATATTCGTAGATGTTGCTTTTCCATTATTTCTTTGACGAATTCATCACTTGTTAAGCCTGTACCGGTGATGTCAGGGAAGAGGTAGAATGCCCCCTCGGGCTTCACGCATTTAATTCCCGGCATCGCGTTGAGACGTTTTACGCCATAGCTGATTCGCTCCTCGTATTCCTTCTTCTGTCCCTCGATAAAGTCTCGCGGACCGTTTAAGGCAGCGATAGCACCCTTCATAATAGGCCAACTTGCATCGCTTCCAGGCACCTTATTGATGTAAGTAGTAAGTTTCGGACCTGCTATTGTCCATCCTGTTCTCATACCTGCCCAGCTAAACATCTTTGTGAGAGCCATCGTAACGATAGTGCGCTCATCCATTCCAGGCATATCAATGATTGTAAGGTGCTTTTTGTTTCCCCAAACGTATTCTGAGTAAGTCTCATCGCTGACAACAACAAAATCATGGTCAATGGCAAGATCGGATATTGCTTTTAACTCGGTTTTAGAGTAGACGATCCCAGATGGGTTACCCGGATTCTCTATGTATAGAGCTTTCGTCTTTGGAGTGATCACCTTCTTCACCGCTTCCACGTCGAAGCGGAAGACTCCTCCAGGCTTTTTTGTCATAGGCGCGTAGACAGTCTTCGCGCCGAAGTAGGCTGGAGCTCTTGCACCTCCACCGTAGGCTGGGTCAAGAGCAATCACTTCATCTCCCGGATTAAGGATAGCCCCATACCCAGAGAAGATACTGCCGCTTCCCCCACTTGTGACGACTATCTGCTTCTCAGGGTCAGCTCTATAGCCAAAACGGTTTGCATAGTAGTTCGATATGGCGATTTTGAGATCAGGATCTCCACCGAAACAATAATGAGTGTTACCATCTTTAATTGCTTTGAAGACAGCATCAGCAATGTATTTGGGGAGCTTAAAATTCGGGTCTCCCGCTGCGAAACTGAGTGTGTTCGGAGGGTCAGCCATTCTAACGCGAGCAGAGCTTCCTGGAGTTGTAGAAATCAATTCCTTTCTGATGAGTTTCTCTAAAGACATCGTTAATGTGTAACCATTACATAATTTATAATTATC
>JBFYNP010000077.1:0-12399 GCA_041304325.1 Candidatus Bathyarchaeota archaeon | reverse complement strand
GGGTAACCCGTACAACCAGCGCTCCGGGTAGCCCGGTAGCAACTGATTCCAGCGATACGAATTTCTCAATAATTCCAGAGGTTTTAACAGTAACTTCTCCGAACGGTGGGGAGAGCTGGGTAGTCGGCTCAACTCACGCGATAACATGGTTATCCACAGGTAGCCCCACAGCATATGTTAAAATTGAACTACTTAAAGGCGGAATTGTAAATAGAGTGCTCTCTTCCAGTGTATTGAATAAAGGGTCATTTAATTGGAAAATTGCCTCAACTCAGGTCATTGGATCAGATTATAGTGTGAAGGTAACCCGTACATCCGGCTCTCTAGGTAATAATGCAATGGATTCCAGTGACTCTTACTTCTCAATAATCTCTTGATTGCTAATAATAGGCGTGCTCGGGCGCATAATAGGAAAACTCCATAAGGGATAATCCGAACTCGCGCGCTGCTGCGGTTGAAGATAAGATGAATGAGTTGCTGAGGATCTTAGATAAGGTTACACAAGGTTTTTTCAATACCCTTGATAGGGGTTGGGAGATTGCCCTAAAATTCAAGGACCCGAATTATAGATACGACTCATCTGAATTGGGTTCACCTCCAGCTTCGTTATCAAAGGAGATGGAGAACGTTACGATTAGTCAATCTGACATTAGTCAGTACGTCTCTACAGGCTGAATTATTCTGAAATAGTGAGTATCATAGATGACTCGAAGTTTTAAGTAGAATATTTTTCATGTATAAGGAAACAATGCTTATTCCCCTGAATATTTTTAGTCGAGTTTTGGCGTTGATATTATCTTCAAACCCAAGTACGATTAGATTAAAGATATCGCCTTATTTAGCGGGTGCGGGAATATTTTTATGCTTAAAACGTTCTATCCCGAATGGGAAAAAAAACGATTACTGAAGATATCATCAATAACCTAATCAATAGTGGTTGGTATTTCCGAATAGAAAACATGAACGGTAATGACTATATCACTGTGATTAAAGGAGACAAAAATAAGAGCTTAGGACTTTACACGGAGGATGTCTGGAAAACAATTATTAAGCTTAATGGGGCGGTATTTTATCCTGAAGACGATTTTTAATATTAATTAGGACTCGATTTACTCTACTAATCTTCCTGCATGGTATAACGCGGTTTATTCATCGTTTAAAATTGAGTGCTTTAAGCTGGAATTAACTCCCATCCAGTGTGCGGGAATTGTTCCCTTTTATTCTTTCTAAGGATCAAATTTATTATAGCTATATATGTGAATTGTATTGAGAGTATTATGCTTAATATTGTTGATATCGAGGGAATTGGACCAGTCTACGCGAAGAAGTTGGCTGAAGCTGGAATCAAAACATCAGAGAACCTTCTCAATTCTGGTGCGACTGAGAAGATGAGGGATGATTTAGCAGAAAAGACGGGTATCGGTGCCAAGCTTATTCTTGAGTGGGTTAACCTTGCTGACCTCTGCAGGATCAAAGGCGTTGGGCAGGAGTACTCTGACCTTCTCGAGGAGACTGGTGTAGATACTATTGTCGAGTTAGCTAAGAGGGTTCCAGAGAATCTTCATGCGAAGATTCTTGAGGTTAATGGAGTGAAGAAGTTAGTTAGAAGACCTCCTCCTCTTAGTTCGGTGAAAAACTGGATTGAGCAGGCGAAGAAGCTTAAACGCATAGTAGAATATTAAATCTGATGCGGTCTTGCGCTTAGGTTTCTTAGTATTTCTTTAGGATTCAATCCCGGCAATGGTTAATGCGCAGCTTTATAGTACGTTTACGCCTCTCTCTATGTCAGTTTGATCGCTTCTCTCCTCTGGGTTGTGGCTGACCCCGTTAATCGATGGAATGAATATCATGGCGGTTGGGCATATGGTGTGCATAAATTGGGCGTCGTGACCTGCACCGCTGGGCAGCCGAAGGGTAGAGTAACCTCTCCTCTTAGCTTCGTTCTCTACGAGGTCCACCATGTAGGGCTTGAAGTGTACAGGTTTAGCGTCTACGATCATATCTATTTCCAGTGAGAGGTTGTGCTGAAGAGCAGTCTCTTTAGCTATTCTCTCGACGTCGGATTTTCCCTCGGTGAAGATGGTGTCGTTGTATGATCGGTAGTCGATGGTGAAGTCGGTGAAGCCTGGTATGACGTTAATCGCGTTGGGTTCGAGGTTGAGTTTACCCATAGTGCAGACGGCGTTCCCCCTCTGTTTAACTGAGTCTAGTAGGTTTCTGTGGATGTTAGCAGTGCCCTCCATTGCATCACGCCTCATGTTGAGGGGGGTTGTGCCGGCGTGGTTAGCTTCCCCTCGTAGTTTCATTCTCCACCATGCAATTCCCTGAACACCTTCAACAACTCCGATCTGGATGCCTTTTCTGTTAAGGATTGGCCCCTGCTCGATGTGTAATTCAAAGTAGGCTTCAGGTTCTATGTTATCTGATCCAATGTATCCTATCTTTTGAAGGGCTTCTTTAACAGTGACACCGTTATCGTCTTTCTGCCCGTAAGCTTTCTGTAGGGGGTAGCCTCCCGTCTTAACGAGGCTTCCCATCATATCGGGGTGGAATCTCACCCCCTCCTCATTTGTAAAGCATCCTAAGCCTAGGGGGTGTCTCGTCGTTATGTTTTCATCGCAGAGGCGGTTGATGACCTCGAGGGCGCCGAGGACTCCGTAAGCTCCGTCATATATGCCAGCATCTATGACTGTGTCGAGGTGTGAGCCCATGATTATCGGCTTCAAATTGGGTTTCGATCCTTTTCGCACTCCGAAGATGTTCCCTATGGGGTCTATACTGATCGTGAGGTTTAGCTCCTCCATCCACTGGATCAGCTGGTCACGTGCTTTGCCGTCCTTCTCGCTGAGAGCAAGTCTCGTCACACCATTCGATCCTTGTCTGCGCCCAATATTGCCTATTTCTGCCAGATGTTTCTCGAGTCTAGTTGAGTCTTCCGTCAATTCTCTTTCACGATGTTCCCTATCCACAATCACTTTCTAAACATGGTTTTTAACTATAAGAAACCGGTTAATTTTGAAGGGTAAATTAATCTCTAGTTGGCTTATTTAGTCGTTTTTTGCTCATTTTTATTCGTGTACCTACGAAATCTGAGTTTCAAACATTTTGAGCGAATAATTTATAATTAAATTGACAATCAAAGTTAACTAGGAGTCTTATCCATGGCTGAATCTACCGCTTTACCACATCGCCGCCTGGTACCTCGTGATGAAACATGGGATCTTGAAAGCATCTTTGCCACCCCCGACGCCTGGGAGTTGGCTGGGCAAGAGATATCGAGTTACTTACCCCAGCTTGCTGCTTTCAAGGGCAGATTGAAGGAAGGGCCGCAAACCTTGCTGACTTATCTGCGCCTGGCTGAAGCTGCTGGTATTCTGGCTGGTAAATATCTCAATTACGCTAGTAATTATTATTCAGTCGATACAACCGATCAGTATGCCTCTGCCCGTCTGGGGCAGGCGCGTAGCCTTGTCGCTCGTCTGGGTGCAGCTACTGCATTCTTTGAGCCTGAGCTTATGGTGCTAGGATTTGAGCTTGTTGAGAGTTGGGTTCAGTCCACCCCTGATTTGAGTTATTTTGCCCATGCTTTAGATAAACTGAAGCGTCGCCAAATTCACATGCGTAGCGGTGAGGTTGAGCAGATTCTAGCGATGGCTTTGGATCCCTTTAGTGGTCCAGCGGGCATCTACTCTGCTCTCAGTGACGCTGATCTTTCATTCAAACCCGTAATAGCTTCCGATGGTCGTACCCTTGAGGTTGGTCAAGCTAGCATCGGAGGGTTACTCAATAATACAGACCGAGCTATACGTCGCGGGGTTTGGGAGAGCTATGTTGATGGTTACCTCGCGATGAAGAACACCTTCGCCGCTGCCTTCACCGCTCAGGTGAAGCAAGACGTATTCAACATGAGGGTGCGGGGATATGAATCCTCACTGCACGCTTCATTGGGTCCCAACAACATCCCGGTCGAGGTGTTCCATAATCTACTGGCGGTTTTTCAGAAGAACTTACCTACGTGGCATCGCTACTGGCGTCTTCGTAAAAAGATCCTTGGTGTTGATAGCTTCCATGTGTACGATATCAAGGCTCCTCTGGCTTCTGCTAAGCCTGTTATTCCATTTAAGCAGGCAGTGGAATGGATCTGCGCCGGTATGGCCCCTCTGGGTGAGGAGGTCGTTAATGTTCTTCGTCGGGGATGCCTCGACGAGCGTTGGGTGGATCGCCCCCGTAACAAGGGCAAGCGTAATGGCGCCTTTTCCAGCGGTACACATGGTACCCATCCCTTCATCATGATGTCCTACTCCAACGACTTGTTTAGCTTGAGCACCCTCGCTCACGAGCTGGGTCACTCGCTACACTCCTACTACTCCCGCCGAGAACAACCCTTCATCTATGGGCGATACTCGCTCTTCGAAGCAGAGGTAGCATCCAACTTTAATCAAGCATTGGTGCGCGATTATCTGTTACGATCCCATCAGGACCGCGACTTCCAAATTACTCTGATCGAGGAAGCTATGTCTAACTTCCACCGCTACTTCTTTATTATGCCTCTGCTAGCGCGCTTTGAATATGAGGCTCATGTTAGGGTTGAGCGCGGTGCGCCGCTGAGCGCTGATATCCTGATTGGGTTAATGGCTGATCTCTTCAAAGAAGGCTACGGGGATGAAGTTGCTTTCGATCGTGACCGTATGGGTATAACTTGGGCTCAGTTCAGTCACATGTACATGAATTTCTACGTCTACCAGTACACCACAGGCATCTCTGGGGCACACGCTCTTGTTAAACCGATCCTGACGGGTGATGCAGCTGCCGTTGAGCGATACATGGGATTCCTAAAGTCAGGGGGCTCTCGCTATCCCATCGATAACCTCAAGCAGGCGGGGGTGGACCTCGCTTCTCCCGGGCCGGTGGAGAGCGCTTTCGCTTACCTTGCCGGGTTGGTGGATAGGCTTGAGGTGCTGATGAGTTAAAGATTAGTGTACATTGAGCTTAAACTTCTAGTCTTTCACAATATAGTCGGCGTGCACTGTTCTCCTACCATTATTCTGAATATTTTCCTTCAATAAGCGTTTTAGAAGGTAGTATGTTGCTAGTAAAAATCCGCCAAAAGCAATTATTCTTCTTATAGACATGTCTACCACTCCAATGTATAATGCATGTGAAAAACCCTAAAAACATAGCGATAACAACGTATGCGAATGAGTGTGTTTTTAGTTTAAATATGCAGGTCGTTTCAGATGACACATAGTTAATTCTAAAGAATAGATATATTGAGTTAGGCAGGAGGGAGGAATGACCATCCCAATTGATTCTGGAGATTTATAGATCTAGCATGATGTTGAGATGGTGGATGTTTTTGCTGGAGTCATCTTGATACATTAGGTTCATGGACCATGAATCGTAAAATACTGCACCTCACAGTGTATGGGTATGGTTGATATTGAGGAGATTAGGCGGGATTTCCCTGTTTTAAGGGAATGGGTTTACCTGGACAACGCTTTCGTCGGGCTTATGCCCCGGCAGGTTCGTGAAGGGTACAACATGTGGGCGGATGAGTGGTATAACTTCGATGTCGGGTCCAGAACCATCCTTTCGGGTTGGCTTGAAAAAGCCGAGAAAGTTCGGGGTATGATCGCTGCTTTCATCGGAACCTCCTCTAAGGAGATAGCTTATACAATGTGCACGGGGTCAGGCCTTAACATAGTTATAAACGGAACAAAGTGGAGGAGGGGAGATAACGTGGTTTTTCCTGAGTGGGAGCATAACCCTCTTGAGACGTATTTTACTAGGGCGAATGGTGTGGAGTCGCGTGTCTGGAAGCCTGTGGATGGGAGGTTCGACGTATCTGACCTTGAGAAGCTTGTTGATGATAGGACTAGGATCGTTCAGGTGAGTCAGGTGAGCTATGTTAACGGCTTCAGAGCGGATTTGGGGGAGCTTGCTGAGGCTGCTCACGCTCATGGTGCCAAGTTGCTTGTTGATGCAACGCAGGCGGTGGGGGCTTTAAAGGTTGACTACAAGAAGGATGATGCGGATTATGTCTCCGTTGCCCCGTACAAGTACCTGATGGGTCCTGCGGGGCTTGCCTTCCTGTATGTTGACTCTGAGTCGTTGAGGGATCTAACTCCTGATCGAACAGGTTGGAAGAACCAGGTCTGGGCAGGAGATCACGCGGAGGAGCCGACTCCTAGCGGTTCGGCAGAGAAGTTTGAGTACGGTACGATTAACTTTCAGGGGGTTTACGCTCTCGAGAAGTCGCTTGAGTACCTGAATCATCTCGGTATGGATTACGTTGAGAGACGGGTGCTAGATATTACAGGGTATCTACATTCTAGGCTTGGAGACTTGGGGAAGGCGATCTGGACTCCTGAGGGTAACGAGTCTCCAGTTGTGAGTTATATGCAGGGTGGAGCTGTTGAGCTCGCGGAGAGATTGAAGAAGGGCAGGGTCAAGGTTACGGGTCGTGAAGCTCATGGAGGGCACATGAGGGTCTCCGCTCACTTCTATAACACACGCGGAGACGTCGATAAGCTGGTGGAGGCTTTAGGTTAAGCTCGCGTACCTATTGTTAAAGTATCTTCCAGAAATTTTTGTTCGCGGCGGTCAAATAATCATTTTATTGAGGAAGACGTCTATTCGATTAGTATTTGGGTTTGTTGGAGAGCTTTCTCTACTTTGAGTCTTCATTGTTTGTGCGGAATTTACTCAAATCTGTTTTGGTTTTATCTGCTTTTGCTCTCAATTTTTCTTTATAATCTTCTGATATTCTTTGAGCATCCTCGATCTCGGTTTTTTGTTCAAGTAAACAGTGTTTACATTGTAGATTATCTGGTTGCCTGGATGAGATGGTGATTTGAAGACCATGCTTTGAACAATTGAAGGCGTATACATATCTAAATGACTGGTCCTTTCTTTTTATTGAGCCGATTTTTGCGTAGCCGAGGACTTGAAAAGATAGTTCATCGAGTAAACCGATCCTATTTATTGGATAAAATTTATCTGTTTCACCAATTATTTTAAATATTTTTTCTATCTCTTTCTGAGTGTATAGGATATCTAGAGCCAAATCGGTTATCAAGAGTAGATTGAAAAGAGTTTATATTATTATTATGGAAACTGAATTCATATTAGTGTATTAATAAAAACGGGTTAAGATTACTAATTAGATTACGATAACTACGTTAGTGATTTGTTTGTTAATGGTCTTTTTTATATAATATGTAGATTAGGGCTAGGATTAAGCCGGATAGGGTCGATGGGTAGGAGAATCCTGGAATGCCACCGCTTGAAGTTGTGCCACCTCCAGTTGTACCCCCTGAAGTGGATGCTTCAAGAGCTAAATTTAAGCTAATGGTTGTCCCTGATGCAACGTTAGCCTGCCCCGTTTTCTGGGTGTACCCATCTTTTGAGGCTTGAATAGTGTATGAACCTACCCAGATTCCTGTGAATCTAGCAATTCCATCAACACCAGTTGTTCCTGTAAGCGTTGACTGTCCACTCGGCTGTACAGTTGAGGATATTAACGCGCCTGCTAATGCGGAGCCTTTCCCATCTTTCACAATTACGCTGAGAGTCCCAGTTGCTTGCGTTGACTGAAGAGTAATGGATACATCGGTGGAGACTCCTTCTGCTACCGTTACGGTCGATGAGGTGGAGGTATATCCGCTTTTAGCGATTTGTATTTTATATGTTCCTGGCTTAATCATGTCGAATATTTTTGCTCCATTGGCTCCGCTTACTCCGTTCAGGGTTGCCTGTCCGGTGGGTTGAGCTGTCGACGCCACGTCTGCCCCCGAAATGGGGTTACCTTGAGCGTCTTTTACGTTTACATTTAAACTGGTTGTAGCTTCAGATTGGAAAGTCTGCGCTTTCATCAGGGGGTAGTTGTCAACGTTTGCCCCGCCTTGACTAAATATCTCGTTCGCAACCTTCACGTCGCCGCGCGCGCGAGAGAGGTTGGGATAAAGATGTAACTGTTAAGGGTGTATACTTCTCCACTGCGTATAACGGGGGCAGATGATGGTGTGACGGAGCCATTATCATGAATGACGATGGATTCGCTGTTCTGGTAGGTTCCCTGAGCAACCATTAAAAACTGTGAAAACATGACCATTAAGACAAAAACTGTTCTCTTCATATCTCAACGAGCATAATACGCTTAAACGGTTTATTTGTTTTTCAATTACCTAGTCTGATAAACCTAGGTGTAGTGGTGAACGTGGCACGCAGATGCGGAACTTACGACAAACTCTTGGCTATTTAGAAACTCATCAATTTACGCGGACCTCTACAATATATATTTTCACATAACATAAACCTCATTAAATTGGTAGTTTTTTGGTTCACCTGTTCTAGAAAATGGGGTGAAAGGAGATTAAATTACTCAATCTTCACTGTATAGCGACATGATATTTTACTTATAGAGTTTCTACCCTGCTAAGCGGAAGGAAATTTACAAAGATCGTTTTAATTGTGCGCGGGTGTGTGCGTTTTTTGATTTCACGTAAAGGCATTTTATGGGGTCTTTACGTATGTTTTAGCGAGTTCTCTTGCTCTTTCGAGTGGCGTTTCTATGGCGGAGTTCTTATTGTATTCTCTGCCTCTAAGTCGCTTGATGTGTTCATTTTTCGCGTTTTTAACCAGAGTTGGGTTTGTGAGTAGGTCAAGGGCTGCTCCCGCCATTGTTTTGGAGGCGAATATTAGGCTCCGATGCCCGATACCTGAGCCATCACATGCAGTGAATTGCCAGCTGTGACCGGGTGCGCCGTTCACGTTACAGGTTGTGGTGAACTCCATGGTTGGGGTTATCCAGCTTACATCTGCGACATCTGTGCTTCCGGGGCTTGTTGTTCCGTCATCCCATGCGTCGAAGATATCTGTTATGAGGTCTTGGTCTACATATTTTTCCCAATTGGGCACCTTATCTTTAATGAGGCTTGTTTCCCGGTCCTCATGAGGGAAAGTTTTAGCTATCTCAGCCGCGAATTGGTAGTCTTCAGCGGTGAATTTTGGGGGTCCAACCTGCCTCATATTGATGGTCACTACTTCGCTGAGGGTTCTATTTGGGATCTTATGGTAGCCCCCCCAGCTCATCTCGGCTTTTAGCTGGGTCTCAGTCATGGTGGCTGCTCCTTCAGCTACTTTCATGACTCGCTTTTTGATGGGTTCGAGGAGGGATTGCTCAGGTGCTCGAATATAGTAGTGGCTTCGGGCGTAGTCAGGTACAACGTTGGGTTGTCCGCCTCCGACCTCTATTACGTAGTGTATTCTCGCTTCGGGGATGATGTGTTCTCTCAAGTAGTTTACGCCGACGTTCATGAGTTCGACGGCGTCAAGGGCGCTTCTGCCTGCTTCCGGGTTTCCTGCTGCATGACTCGTTTTTCCGTAGAAGTGGAAGTAGGCGCCGCTGATGACGTTGCTGCTGGCCAGGGTGGCGACGTTTATATCTCCAGGGTGGTGGCTTAACGCGGCGTCTACGTCGTCGAATAAGCCGTGGTTGACCATTATCATCTTGCCGCTGAAGTTTTCCTCAGCGGGAGTTCCGTAGAATCTGATGGTTCCGGGTAGGTTATGTTTCTCCATTGACTCGCTGGCTGCGATGGTGGCTGCGAGCGCGGTTGTACCGTGGACGTTGTGACCGCATCCATGACCCATACCTCCATCGATGAGGGCTTCTTTTCGTGGTACTGCTTTATTACTCAGGTTGGGTAGTGCATCGTATTCACCCATGGTGGCTATTATGGGTGAGCCTTGCCCCTTTTCGGCGAGGATCGCAGTAGGCATCTTTGCGACGCCCTGTTGTACACGGAAACCGTTTTTCCTCAAGGTTTCAGCTAAAAGTTGGCTTGACTTGTCTTCACAGAGGCCGTATTCTGCGTAGCTCCATATTTTATCGCTTATTGACGTTAGCTGGTTTTCGTTGTCGTCTATCCACTTCCAGGCGGTTTCTTTGATCATTTATGTCGTTAAGGTATTCGCTTAGGGGGTATTAAAGTAGGAATAGAAGTAGGCTAGCATTTTTTCAGCGCTGAGGATGACGAATCTTTTTAATTCACATGTACATTCACGGATTATCATGAAGCATTGATCAATAGATGAGTTGAACATTGCGTGAGCGCTTAATGATTATTTAATCTTAAAGAATTGGCGGGATGTGATGAATGAATGAGCGATTCTGATGTAAAAATTATTGAAAAGAAGATTAATAGTGAACTTCGTAAGGCCCAGAGCAGCATGTTTAGCGGTAAAAATGAAGAAGCGTGGAACATAACGGAGGGGATCTGGATAGATATTGAGCGATTGAAAAGCAGTGATCCTAATAATCGATCTATAACCTCTCTTGAGCACCAATACACTCGATTAAAACAAGACTTGGAGAAGAAACTGAAAAAAGGGGTTAGTGCGGAGACTATAACAGTTATCACCTCAACTCCTCCGAAAATTTCACCCATACAACTTAATTCTCAAGCATCAACAGGGCCAACGAAGATTATTGAAGTTAAGCTACCAGGTGGAGTAGTTAAACGCCTTGAAGAAATAGAGAATCGTCTGCAACAAGCGGAGAATCTATTAAATCAGGCTGAAAACAGCTCAATAAGTGATAGAGCCATACGCCAGATTGAGTCAGCTAAAAGCACATATGAAGAATTAGAGCGAATGTACGAAGAGCAAACAGGGCACCCGGAAGTTCTAAGGATCAAAGAAAAAATCTTGGTTTTAACCAACAAACTTGATGCAATTTCAGATAAACTTGAATCAAGCAAAACTGAATCTAGGGAAATCAAGTCGAAGATAGAGAATCACTCACAAGAATGGTTAGAGAGGCTGATGCCTTACACTTCTGGTGGAGTGCTTACGGATAAACTGGAGTTATCGAGAATTAGAGGGAGAGATAATCTTCTCCGCCAGAAAAACCTGTTAACTGAGTTGAAAAACCTGCTAAGAGAATACCAAGACTCAGACTGGTCTCTGGGGCGAACAAGTGAACTTGAAACAGTTGAAAAGGAACTGGAATTTAAGGTAAATATGGGTCAATCGACTTACGATCAGAGTGTAAAAAGCATTTTGGATGAAGCAGAGTCAATTATAGACGAAAAACTCATAGAGCTAAAAAATGATGGCGCTTGGCGTACAGATACATCGCTTCGACCAAGTTGGCTTCTTAAACGAGACAGAGAGACTCTGGATGAAAAGATGGGTCTAGTGAAGGAACTTGTTCCCGACATCATCCCTCATAACCTTCCAGCCCTCACAGTTTTAGAGAACAAACATCGTGAACTTGAAAAAGAAAACCAGGAGCGCCTTACGGTTCTGCCTAAGAGAACCTTCATGGCACCACCAAAATATAATGGAGATGACTCTGAACTCCTTAAAATTAAGGCGGGGCAGTTAGTGAAGGAGAATGAACCGGAGGCAGATATTTTGAGAGTACATCTAATCGGTGGGGATTGGAGAGTCGAGGATGTCATAGAACACACTGACACCAGTAGAACTGCATTACAGCGCAGAGTAACATATCATCTTCCCGCACAGGTAGCGGCTAGAGTTAACGGCAAAAATTTGCTATATAATGCACATATAGCTAAAAACCAACATCCAGACGGGTCATTCGGTAACCTCTATGGAAATCTCGAGGATTATCCCCAGCAGATATCTACAGAAAATATTCCAGACTAAACAACGGGATAAGTGAACGAACGCGCTTACTTGCCTCGAATAACGCACCATAGAACCATCAACATCTTTATGGATTTTAAATTGTTACACAGGATATTCGATTGCTTGGGTAATTATTGATATTCAACGGTGTTGGATGCGGAGTTGGTTGTGATGAACCCTAGAAGTCTATCCCTTGCTGCTTTGTTAGCGGTGATTCTTGTTGGCGGAGTCATTTTGTGGCCTCGATTATTCGAATCACCTACCTCGGTAAGTTATGGCGATGTGTCTGTGCAGCAGGCATCAGAGCTTATCAAAGCTAAGCCTGACCTCGTTATTCTGGATGTGAGGACACAGCAAGAGTACAGTGAAGGGCATCTCAAAGGATCTATCCTCATCCCGGTTGACGAGTTAGCTACCAGGTTAAGCGAGTTGTCGAAGGAGAAAGAGATCCTGGTTTACTGTAGAACCGGTAACCGGAGCAGGACAGCAGTTAACATATTGACGGCTGCGGGTTATCAGAAGATCTTTCACATGAAAGATGGTATAACGGGTTGGATTCAGCAAGGATACTCTACAGAAAAATGAGTTTCCGCTTACTTTGATTTATGCAGATTATTTTATCTCGCTGAGTTGCATGAAGCCAATCTCTTTCAGGTTATCTTTGAAGATCGAGTATTCACTCGTATGCGTGGCTACTGATGGGGTTTCAGCTCATCTGTGAAGGGACCGATTCCTTTGAGT
>JBFYNP010000076.1:0-7536 GCA_041304325.1 Candidatus Bathyarchaeota archaeon | reverse complement strand
GGTGGTGTGGGGGTTTTGGGAGGCGTTTCGGGTGGTTTGAGGTGGTTTTGGCTGGTTTTTTGTGGGGTTTTTATTGTGTTTTTTTTGTTGTGGTGGGGTGGGTGTTTTGTTGGTTTGGGTTTGGTTGTCTGAGGGGTTTTTGCTGGAAAAAACAGTCGTTATTCGGAATCCTCAGATATTATTTTATGGGCTGGAAACCCCGTATCTAGCAAGACTACTTCGGAGTCAGGTTTGAGTTACTCCTTTTATAAATTTTTATTTTAACTCCTAATATATTATCTGAATTACGATGACATGCCTGAATTTTCCACTCTATGAAACGATAAATGAGATTCGAGCTATCGATAACCATTCGCACTATCCCTATGTAATTGATCGCGAATCCTACTTAGCCTCAGTGACTGAATTTTTAACAGGAAATAGAAAAACAAAATACAAGGTAAGTGGCGGAATTTTACATCCACTAAGAAACTCAGAATACAACGAAATAATAGACATAATAAAAGAACTTTATAATTTTAAGCATGATTCAGTCACAGAGAAAAATCAAGTAGAACTAGCTTCTAAGATGAGAGAAACGTGGGGAAACAATGAAACAGAAGATGCCTATGTTCACCCACTCGACCTATCAGGGACTGAGATAGTTCTCGTTAACAATTGGGAGTGGATAACATATCTAGATAAAAATCGGTTCAAATGGGTGCCAATTGTAGATCAATTCATCCACCCGATAAAAAAGTCGAACATTAGAGTAACACAAATGAAATACAGAGAAATGGCTCTTGAAACAGCCTATCAAAAACATGGAGGTAAACCCGAGAACTTTGGTGATTACCTCGAACTTGTGAGAAACGAGTTAAAAGACTATAAGAAAAAGGGAGCTGTGGCGGTAAAGATATGGTCCGCCTTTTTTAGAACCCTTCGCTTTCAGAAAGTGGATGAGGTGAGAGCAAAACAAGTATACGCCAGATATATGTCGAATCTCCCAGTTGACGAATCAGATTACAAGGATCTCCAAGATTACCTAGCTCACCGCATTTTCTCTCTCTGTAAAGAACTCAATCTACCCATACAAATACACACGGGCTTCGGGTTGGCTAATGATAAAATTACTCTAGCTAACTCATCTCCCTGCAATCTGGAGAATATTGTTAAAGACGATGATTACCAGGGGCTCAAGATTGTTTTACTTCATGGAGGTTATCCCTACTTTCGAGAAGCCGGTAGTTTAGCGCTAATGAATGATGATGTATTCATTGATTCGTCGTGGCTGTCTGCTCTTATCCCTCCCAGCGATTTGGGCTCAATTTTCAGGGAGTGGTTCACGTGGAAGCTTGAGGACAAGGTGCTCTTTGGAACAGATGCGACAGATACGAAATATTTGACGGGGGATATTCTACATGTTTTCAGCGCTAGGAGAGCTAGGAAGGCTTTGTCATCGTCGCTTACAGAAATGTTAAATGATGGAATATTGAATCAAGAAGAGGCGGTCTTAATCGCTGAAAAAGTTCTGAGGATGAACGCCTTAAACCTATATGGATTATAGTTTAGCGCGTGGCGTGTGCTTTGATGTAGTTTGAGGGCATCAGGCGCGTCCCCACCTTAACTGGGAGCTAAACGACGTTTTCAACATACTTCTGCACGCATCCCTTACGGTTTCTCGCCCTTCCTTACACTTCTACTTATTGAATAAGGAAACCCTTATATCTATCTGTGCAATAACACGTAATTGATTCTGTGCACTGACACAGAAAAAGAGATGATGTTGCAAATGGGTTATAGAGGAAGAGGATGTGGTAGGAATTACCTCGGAAACGGGCCGTTCAGGGACCTGCCTCCATGGCAGAGACCAGGTTGGATCTACGGGGCAGGAGCTGGGGCAATGGGGACAACCGACCCTTACACCTGCCAGAGGTTCCCGTGGCTCCCTAGAAGATGGTGGGCCTACATTGACTGGAAGCAAGGGCAGACTATCTTGCCTTCCATTGAGCAATCGAAGCAAATGATTGAACTACAGATAACTGAAGCTGAGGATTACATTAACACGCTAAAGAAAAAAATCGCCGAAACAGACTCGAATAAAACCAATTAGAGGAATTGTGGTTGCTATGAGGCTAGGAATACCTACTAAGGGTAAACTGGGGCTTAAAGATAGAGTCTCAGAGGTATTCGGAAAAGCCCCTACCTTCACTATAATCGAGTGGGATGTTTTGCCTCAATTGATTGAGGTGATCGATAACCCCGCAATTGCACTGAGTCAGGGGGTGGGTCCTATAGCGACAAAGCTCCTCAAAGAAAAGGGCGTCGAGATAGTACTCTGTGGCGATGTTGGCATCGGTGTTTCCATTATTTTGAGTGGTTATGGGATTAAATACTTGAGAGTGGAGCCCTGTACACTTGTAAGCGAGGCTGTGACACAAATCGAGGATCTGTGGAAGATTTAGCTCCGCTAAAGAGCACCATTATTTTCTCTACTTCTTTCAGTATTCGACAGGGCTTCATTGAAGATTATTTTTGGGACAATTACTTCTCAATATAAAATGTGTGATTTTTCTCGCGCACGCTGCTGTAATAATGCTGCTTGGGACTATTTAGTTTAAGAATCACTCAGTCACATTTAGGCATGACTAACATGGCGGCTGCATTCGTTAACGAGCTCAGAGAGGTATGGTCTAGACAAAAACGAAACTGGAGGACAGTAGTAACACGGCAACTCTTTCACAGGTTCTTCAACGAGATGACACTGCAGTACGCTAACATATACATCACACTTCTCGGAGCCTCCCCCGTGCAGCTTGGGATAGTGAACAGCATGTTGGGCGTAGCTCAGTCACTAATATCGATACCTCTGGGGATCATCCGAGACCGATTCAACCTAAGAAAAATATACCTACTTGGAGTGGCTATGCTTATCCTAGTACCCCTACTCTACGCCCTCGCCCCTGGATGGCAAGTGATCATCATTGCCGTACTCATATCCGGACTAGGTGCCATGATAGGCTCCTGCGTAGTCATATGTGACCTAAGCCTCCCACCCAGGGATAGAGCTACGGGAAAAGCCCTCTGCGAAGGCGTAGGCGCCTTACCCACCATACTAGCTCCCACAGTAGCAGCCGTGATAATCACCCTGCTCGGAGGCATCAACATCAAGAGCATCAGCACTCTATACTGGATACAATTCACCGCTATGATTCTCCTATTCATCTACGTTTGGAGGAACCTATCAGACATCGAAAGATCCAGCAACGCACCGAAGAGGCTTAACGTCTTAAAAGAGTACGGTGAGGTCTTCACGAAAGGTATTGCAGTGAAGCGGTGGCTACTATTCCAATCAGTTCACTTCTTCGCTATAACCATGATGATGACGTTCCAGTACCCATACATCTTCGAAGTCAAAGGGGCAACCCAGTTCATAATCGGCGGCGCAGCGACGGCGATGCTCCTAGCCGAGGTATTATTCAGTACCTTATTCGGTAGATTCGCGGATAAGGTCGGACGCAAAAAAGCGTTCTATCTACTTATACCCCTTTTTACCGCCGCAAACATTGTTCTTATTCTCTCATCAAGTCCACTTTGGATCATAGTTTCCGGCTTCCTCCTTGGTTTCCGAACAATAGCGAGCGTTATTTACGGCTCAATGACACCTGAGCTTGTTCCCCCCGAGTATATGGGGCGCTGGAGGGGTCTCATCGGGTTCTTTACTGGTCTAGTGATTATACCTGCCCCGATAATTGGAGGAATTATCTGGGAGCATTTGGGCCCAGATTGGATTTTTATCTCCGTTATCCTAGTCGAGTTATTGGTTCAAACTCCTCTGATCTACTCTATGCCGGAAACATTGAAAAAATAAATATCAAATATAATGGATTTACACCCGCGCGCGGGGATCTTCATCATCGCCATAGAGATTGGTATGGTAGATAGGCTTCGGAGGGAGATACCCGGCAAGACCTTAATAGCTGCTGATCCGAACGCCGAGTATCCATCGACGAAGCGTGTAATGTTAGAGAACATATATGATGCGCTACGTGATGAGATTCCCGTTGTTAAGGTCGAGGAGGAGATAGGGTTGAGGGCTCTCAGGCCGATCCAGCGTATGCTTGAGCTGAGTCGGTAAACAATTGTCCATCGACACGCGCGCTGTCCGGTCCCTAAATTGATTTAAGATGGTTTTAAATGATTTTAATTCCGCATTCCTGTTTACAACCTGAAATAGAGCCCTTCTACCTGCGCGCGCGGTCGCTTATGATACGTCATCGCCAAGCCAGCCGGACTAGTGTCCTGAACCTCCCGTTAATATCTACACATCCAAAGCCTACCTGAACTCTTAAAACCAATAAATGTTCAAAAAGGGTTAGGAAGCTTTTATTATAGGGCGCGATTTTCCGATTTTTACCAAACTCTCCTTGGGCCAGTAATTAACGAGGCCAGTACGTGCGCAGAGTACACATGTTTTCTCAACCATTACCTTTGAAACGCCTAAACTCTCAGCGATTGAACCTGTGCTCTTCCAGCTACCGTCGGAGAGGAGATCAAAGAAAACGGGTAACGTATTATCAATTACTCTCGAAGACTTGTCATCGTGCTCGATTTTATCGAGCTTGAAATTAATATAGTACAGTAACTCATCCGGGTTGATTGGTTTTATGACGTAGGATACTGCGCCTAGGTTAAGACTCGAAGCCGCTTTACTGAGAGAAGGGTAACCTGTAGCCATAATGTTCATCGTTTTAGGTCTCAAGGCATGGATCTGAGTTAGCAACTGAAAACCATCCATATCCGGGAGATTAATATCCAGGAGAGTTACGCTAAAATTCTTCTCATTAACTTGCTTTAACGCGTTAGCACCTGTTCCTGAGGTAGCTACATTGTAGCCTTCATCAGTTAACAGCTCTTTGAACGTGTCAAGCATAGCTTCATCATCATCAACGATAAGGATCTCCCTCTTCACAGACAAGACTGCAACCGCGCCCGCGTTGCCTTGTCTCGAAATTGGTTAAAAATGGTGTTAACTCCCCTCACAGAATTTAAAGGCAAATCCGGGCATATCACAAACCCTTCACCTACTCTATAATCCCAACCCTCTAACCTAACCCGAACAGATGACCCATCGAAACAAAGAAGAAACCACACCAGTCAAAGGATTTAGATGCTCAATAGAGACAAATCTGGAGCTGAAAAGCATCGAGTACGCTAATTACTGTCTCTCATGGCCTCAACGAGTATCTTATCTCTTGTTGTCAGACTCCTTTCCTGCAGCTATGTCTATGTGGGTTGTTCAACGGGTAGGTAATCTTTCTTGTAAATACTGTCGATTTTTAGCTGAAAGAGGAAATGTGGATTTAAAACCATTTTACACCAATAACGGGACAAAGCAGCGCGCTCAAGCAGCCACAAGGTACATGGTGAGTAACGCACAGTAGATTTCATATCTTCAAATTTTATTTCTTCATAGCTTCCTTTTTAAATTCTATAGGCATTTTTTCAATAGCATAACGTAACGCTGTACGAGGCATTTTTACCTTGTTTTTATTCACATAATCAAACACTTCTTTTTGATGCGCTTCGCTGGCTGCCTTAAGCATCCAGCCGTAACCCTTTTGCACTAAATCATCCTCATCAATAAGCAGAATATCAGCAATCCCAAAAATTTCACATAGAAATCTGCCGTGCCTAGCCGGAATAATCAAAGAAACCGCTGAAGCCCGTCGCATCCAGCGATTTTTTGATTTTGCCCATGACTTCAAATTCTCTAAATACTTTGGATACATTTCAACAAAAGCGCCGACAGTGTGATTGCAAAAACTGTCGCATGATGCCCAGTTGGAAACATAATCGTTCGCCCATTTTGTGAAAACATCAATATCAGAAGACTGATATTTTTTGCGGATAAGATACGACCAATGGCAAGCGATAAACGACTCTTCCATATAACCCGACTTCCACAACTCTTCACATATAGTAAATACCTCATTTTTATTTAGAGTTAAAATATCCTGATCATATGATTTGGCAATTTTACTAACTATTATCGTTTTTACGCCATAAGTTTTTACTTTCTCTTTAAAAAAATTCTGTCCTGTGGCTTTGGTGTGCTGGTCGCTGTTTTTCTTTAGTTTTTCTCGGGTTTCTTTGATGATTGACTCCGTTATTCTATTATTCATGTTTTCCATAGTTGAGCGCTATGATGAATTTCGCCTCATCTTCTTAAGCTTTGACTGCACACGCTCCTATGTTAAACGTCTCCAGGAGCCCCGCGTCCGGGCAGCATCCCACTAGTTCCGCAGACCATCAAACGCTTTCTTACCCAAACTCTTAAGCTTTCTCTCCGTCAACCCCCTATCCTCACCCCGATAAGGCTCACCCCTCACCAGCATGAAGTATATGATCCTCGCCATCTCATGAGTTCAGCCACTACCACACACCAACGCGCAAGCAGTGTCATGTTAACTGATTCTTCAGGTTAGGAGAGAGACGCTCGGTTTTGAGGGATGTCGGCGAATAATGTCGGTGAGTTGACTAGAATCTATCGGTTTGTGTGGCTTATTAATCGCTGGCGCGCGCGGCGAAGGAACTCATAACCAAAGGCTACGAGTATGTGACTGAGATGGATGGAGTGAAGCTCTTCCGGAAACCAGACTCCCTATAGGTGGGAGTGGTTCAAATATAGGTGGGATCGGTGAGATTTGAACTCACCACAGTGTGGAGATATCCCCCGCAAATCCCCTTTTTCTCTGTTTAAACAAGCTAAACAAACACATTTGATTATAAATCGGAACAGAGAACGGATTTGTTGAGAAGCCCAATGGCGCATAAACAACAGGCTCAAGAACAGGAGTCGTGAATAGCAGCTTGATCCATATGGAAAACGACCCCGTTAACGCCAACCAGCACTTAGCAAACTACGGCCACGCATACACGTGCACAGTCACCTTCAACAAAGGAGGCATACTATGAGTGAGACCTCCCCCCGCTTCTGGGATATCTTCTTCGAGCTCTATGAGGCTCTACCCCGACAAGGCCCAGGCAACCGTGCATGCACTGCGCGTGCACTAAGTATGTGCCAAGAATTACCGAAGACGCTTTCAGTGCTTGACCTCGGATGCGGCGTTGGTAAGCAAACACTCTATCTCACCGAGCTCACCTGTGGCTCCATCGTCGCAATTGATAACCATGCCCCAAGCATCGAGCGGCTACGGGCAACTGTGAATGCTCGCGGGCTCGCAGAGCGAGTGAAGCCTATTGTAGGTGATATGGCTCATCTTGAGTTTCCATCCGAGAGTTTTGATCTCATATGGTCCGAAGGCGCGCTGTATAATATCGGTATCGAGAAGGCTCTCCGAGTATGCCATAAGATGCTTCGTCCTGATGGTTACCTTGCCTTCACCGACGCCGTGTGGCGTAAGGAGAATCCCCCGCCTGAGGTTAAAGCGAGCTTCTTCGACTACCCGACTATGGGTATGGTCAGCGATGTGCTTTACACGATAGAGAGGTCCGGGTGGTCTCTCGTCGATCATTTCACTTTGCCGGATGAAG
>JBFYNP010000075.1:0-3465 GCA_041304325.1 Candidatus Bathyarchaeota archaeon | reverse complement strand
GTACATTATTCTCGAATGCAGCTTTCCAGAAAACATACCCTGTAAAGTTCCCATAATTACTCTGAATCGATGCACGGTAATTCGGATAAACCAACACCGTAACAGAATTCTTGGTACTACCGGCGAGATAACTGCTCGTAGCATCATAGTTGTTGGTATTCATACTTGACAGGAAGCTACTCGACATTTGATCACTGTAAGACCTAACTGCATTTACATCCAGGGTCTTTGGCTGCATCAACCACCAGCCGCCACCAAATACAGCCAATACGACTATTGCGCCGATTGCTACTACCTTAATATCCACCTGTATTCCCCCGGGCTGGTTGATCGTCGTGACCTGTTTAACCAGAGGACTCATCGCCTGCATCTTCTCAAGGAGCTTATACCTAACCGCAACCCAGATTACAGCCCCATACAGAACTCCATTAAATAATCCCCAGAGGAATCTCTGATAACCTATTCCTAATAAACCTCCATAAACATAGGGGAACCTTAACAAAATCCAAATCTCATAAGTCGGCCAGAAGAAACCTAGAATATACGCCGATAAAAACATGAAAAGGAAAGGATAGCTAAAGTTAGTCTCACGTTTCATGAGAAGCCAGAGATTATTAATCCCTCGACCGATTGGTGATAAAGCCCCATAAACTCTTTTATGGGTTTTAAGGGATCCATCAAGGTCCTCAATAAAACTTGTAAAGATCTGCTTATCCATTTGCTCAGTCGTGAAAACAGTTTTCAGGTTCTTAACCTGTTTCGAATCGATATCAACATCAGCCTCGACGTCAAAGATACATTTTGCTAGAGTTATTTTCCCAATGATTGGTATACCCGTATTAAGATCTACTGGAAAAGATGTTTTCGCTTTCTGATGATACTCCTTATCATTAATTTTACTTATGCTTACACCATACCAGTTAAGCATAGGTACTTGCCTAGAGACGAATTGAGCAATCGTAGCTTCAACAACTGTTCTACCTCTCGTTGCAGCCCAGCGGCGGAAATTCGTTGACTGATATTTTTCCAGCATTACATAGAGCTGGTTTGAAAGCTCTCGAGCGATAAAGCCATTCGGGTCGCTTATTGTGTTGCTCAGGATCTCGTTTGTACGCGTTAACTCTGATGATTCTATAAGGTGCTTTGTATTGTTTATGATTGCTGTTGAGTTCTCCTCAATTTTGGCTAGTTTCCCGTCCATTGCATCAATTTTAGTATTTAGTGTTTTGACTTGCTCAGTTAATTCAACTATTTCGTCTTTCGCTAATTTTTCAGACGGCAAACCAACCAACTCTAAGATACTTTAAAGGTGAATATGACTAAAAGCTTTTACTTGGATACATATTCATGGATAAAAGTGCTTTTTCGACGGAGCCATTAAAAAATTTAGAGAAATCTCGAATTTGATTTTTAAAAAGTTGAGTAACATTACACCATGAGCGAAGTAACAAAATTTATTCTACATTCACAATCGATCTACTAAGTTATACTCTTGGGCAATTCCACCTGTCCACTCCGCTTTTATCCATCAAAAAAACTCCTAATAGACTTAGTGAATCACCTGACAAACACAATCACTACAGACGTACTTGTCATCGGTGGAGGTCTCTCAGGATGCATGGCTGCCATAAACGCAGCTGACCACGGAGCAAAAGTCACAATCATGGAGAAAAGCCATACAGAGCGAAGCGGCTCAGCAGGAACAGGAAATGACCATTTCTGGTTCTGGGACCCCGACATTCACCTTCCAAGAAACTGGACTATATCCGACATGGTCCGAGACATCAGCTACGATGGAAAATATGGTAAAACCAAAGGCGGATTGATGGATCAAGAGCTGCTTGAGATCGTTGCCGAAGGCACAAAGGAAGCGGTTAACCGGTTAGAGAGCTGGGGAATACAGTTCAAATACGATAAAATCTATCCCTGGAACCTACAATACGACGCTCCACCTCAAGAGAAAAAGTACCGCATCGTACCCCAGTTTCAAAGCGAATGGGACACCTTGAATTACGATGGCAGAGACATCAAGAAGAGACTCACCGAGCAATGTAAAAAACATGGAGTAGAAATACTTAACAGAGTATCTGGAACCGGCCTCCTCACCCGAGAAGGAAAAGTTGTCGGAGCAACCGGAGTAAACATGAGAACCGGTGAGTTCTATGTAATAAAAGCAAAGGCTGTGATCATGGCAACGGGTATGGATCAGCACCGTTTATTCAAACCTCAAAGTGGAGACTGGTTCAACAGCCAGAGCCCACCCTACATCACTGGCGACGGCGAAGCAATGGCGATCAGAGCCGGAGCTGAAGTATTCATCCTCCCCCCAGGGAAGACTAATCATAACGGATTCCAATACTGGAGGAACATATGCAGAAGCAGCCCTACAGCTACCACAAGTTACCCCGCGGGTAAAATAGTAGATAGCGAAGGCGAAGTAATGATCGATCACCCTGCAGTGCGAGAGCCTATGAGAATACGCAGGGAAAACGTTGAGCGAAGCGTCAATCAAGGACGCACTCCCTTCTACCTTGATCTAACGAACGGCACAGAGGAAGAGATCCAGTATGCCGAGTGGAGCTATGGCAACGAAGGACTTTGCTGGGCACTAAAAGAGATACTGAAAGACCAAGGAGTCAACTTCAGAACAGACATAATAGAACTTGAACTCGAAAAACCTGGGCGACTCACCGGAGGCTTCCTTGCATTATTCATAGACACTGATTGTCAAACTAGCGTTGAAGGCCTCTTCGCTTGCAGCCCAGTCCAATTCGCCGGAGAAGTTGCAGCACCAACTTACGTAGTACTCGGCTGGAGAACAGGAGAAAAAGCAGCTAACTACACCCAAAAAACAAACCAAATCGAGCCGGATCCAGACCAAATCATATTCGAGGAGACTAGAACAACCTCCCCATTAAAACGCAAAAACGGCTTCACATGGAAGGAAACCAACAAGGAACTCAATAACATAATGGAAGAATTCATTAAATACGTCGTAGGCTTCAACCTACCCGGCTCTAAAGATCTTAAAAGCAAAAACGGATTACTAAATTCTCTAAATCAACTGACTGAATTAAAGAAAAAATCCATGACAGCAGCTGACCCGCATGAACTTGTCCGATGCAACGAGGTTATGAATCTTATCGAAATTGGTATAATGATGGTGACTGCCTCACTAGACGAACGTCAGTATCAGGAAGGGGTATGGTTTCTAGGTAAAAGCAAAGAAGGAAAGCAGGAGTTTACCACAAAACCCATAATCGTCAAATACCCGTCGAAGGAGGCTTCATAAATGCCCCCAATATTTCAGAAAACCTGCATAAACTGCAACAAGTGTATAGAGATCTGCCCTGGAGACGTACTCAGAGAAGGTGAAGGCACCCCCCAGGTATCTTACCCTGAAGAATGCTGTCACTGTGGCGCATGTATGATGGATTGCCCTGTAAACGCAATAAAGCTAAATCT
>JBFYNP010000074.1:0-3431 GCA_041304325.1 Candidatus Bathyarchaeota archaeon | reverse complement strand
ATACCAGCAATCTGAGCGATGTATTTTCCTTCCCAATGTTTGTTGCGGCTACTTTGAATGTTGGTGAGTAGGATCCTATCCCACTCGTTAGGGCTACCCTCATCACCTTCCTTATTCAGGTAAGAGACCAGGCGTTTCCTAGTCTCTTTATCCTTAAGCCTTGTGAGAAGCATATCTACACCACCTTCATGCGCCCAGGACGGAAGAAGGCTGCCCAGGAATGTGCTTCCAGCAGTGTAGGGATATTGGTCAAAGGTGACTTCGACGCCTGCTCGTCTCGCCTCCTCAACCATAGCAAGCGCCTGTGGCGCTTTCCCCCAGTTCGCTCTACCATTTGACTTGAAGTGGCTAATGTGAACCGAAACGCCTGATTCTCTTCCTATATTTAATACTTCATTGATTGATTCAAGGAGTCGGTCACCTTCGTTCCTCATATGAACGACGAAGACACTTTTGTGACTCGCGGCTACTTTACATAACTCCGTAAGTTCAGTTGATTCAGCATAAACGCAGGGGGAGTAGATTAGTCCTGTACTGAGGCCTATGGCTCCTTCATGAAGTGAGGTTTCGAGAAGTCTCTTCATCTCCTCTAACTCTGAGGGTGTTGGCTGCCGGTTATCCATCCCCATAGATAGGAGACGGATGTTGCCATGCCCAACTAAGGATGCCACGTTGACAGCGGGGCCAGCGTTCTCGAGTCTTTCTAAATACTCTTTGAAGCTCCTCCAATCCCATTTGATCTCAGGGTCCCCATTGAGCCCTGAGAGGTAGCGGCGCCACATGTCAACGATGTCGTCTCTGAGAGGCGCCTCGCCGAGACCATCCTGCCCGACGACCTCGGTGGTTACTCCCTGCATTATCTTGATCTTAGCATCAGGTTGGCTTATGAGAACAAGGTCCCCGTGGCTGTGTGCGTCTATGAAGCCAGGTGCAACAATGAGTCCTGAAGCGTCGATTACTTTCTCAGCCTCAGATTTGATGTCACCTAAGGCAAAGATTGAGTCGTCTTTCACCGCGATGTCTCCTCGGTACCAGGGATTTCCTGAACCGTCTATAATTCTTCCACCCTTGATCAAAAGGTCGAGCATGATAGAAGATCAGCTTGCAGCAGTTTAAACGGTTAGTGCCGAACAATAACAATCATTAATCGAATAGGGAAATGTGTGATACTTGATTGTCTTAATTTGATTATTTTTACATAGTTTTCTTTATGAAGTTTAATACATGCTTCTCGAACTCTTCTGGCTTATCCTGAGGTATCATGTGACCTGTACCAGAGATGGTTGCTGCCTGGATACCGGGAACAGTTTTCTTAATTCTCTCAAAAGCCTCGGAGCTTACTACACTTCCTTCTCCCCCAACTAGAAGAAGCGTTGGAATCTTAATCCTCTCAACGTAGGGCCAGAGGTCCAAGTTCATCCCAGCGCGGATGCTGTCGCCCGTCGGCTTGATCTTCAGCACACCGCTATCGTTCCGGAACGCGTATTTAATCCGGTTCTCCACGTAATAGGGTGTAAATCCGGGGAACCTCTCCTTGAGGTAAGTCTTCGCCTCGGCTAAGGTCATCCTCTCAGGGGGTGGAGGACGTGTAACCCGCCCTGTACGGGGAGCGTTGAAGTCGAATGGGGCGATATCGACGAGTATAAGCCCCAACATTTCTTTCGGATGCTCCGCTGCAAGGATCATCCCCATCATCCCGCCAATGCTGTGCCCAACAAGGATGTAAGGCATGTATCCGAGCTGTTTAGCGCAGCTCCGCATAATATCTGCATGCTCCGGTAGAGGCGTAGCTGAAGAAGGTACCTCAGAGTCGCCGTGCCCGAGGATCGTCAACGATAGGACTCTATGATCCTTCTGAAGAACCTCGCATAGCTGATCCATGCTGTGTCCATCCATCCCCATACTATGGATCAGAACAATAGCTGTACCTTTGCTCCCCCACTCAACGTAGTGGACCCGGAATCCTCCCTTAGTCAGGTATCCTTCTCGGAAAGCCATGAATCATACTATGTAGAATCCATTAAAACAGTTCCGAGAGAATATTCTGGATTTTGAGTGTATTTTAATGCTGTAATACGCAGATCTTAAACCCTGATAAGCATCAAACATTCTGAACGTGAATGGTTAAAATAGTGAAGCGTAAAGATGCGCCTAGACTAGAGACAGTAAAGGGACGCCACGGAGAAATACTAATGTCGGGTGAGAAATGCATGATGATGATTAACACCATCGACCCTGGACTTCCCACACCACCTCACAGCCACCCTCATGAGCAGATAGGATTTCTCATCGAAGGAGAAGGAGATTTGTATTTAGGCGATGAGAAAACGCATCTTAAGGCTCAATGTACATTCGTTGCATCTCCTAATGTACCACATAACTTCGATGCAACTGGCGAAAAGCCGGCGATCCTCATTGAATGCTTCTCTCCACCGAGAGAAGATTACCTTGAGATGGTACGCAACCAGAAGAAGAGTAAATAGATTTAGCTTGCAAGGTTTATCCTCGGACTAGAACATTCTCCAGATTATCAACAGTCATTGCTGCGACGAATTTCTCAGCAGGTTTTCCACCACGGAAGAGAATAATCGTTGGAACGCTCATAACATCGTAATTTCTATAGGTTTCAGTTTCATTGACATCCATCTCGTAGAAGGAGTATTGGTTTGCGAATCTCTCCGCTACATCAAGGAAATCTGCTTTGAGTGAAATGCATCCAAGGCAGAATTTACTTCCAAAAAGTACAGCAACGGTTTCTTTTGCTTTCAGAACTTTTTTTCCGAATTCCTTATCGTTGATTTCAGTGAAGTTTGACCTGTTTTCTGACCCGAAAAGGCCTTGGAAGGGTCCATCGGAACCAGGGTATTTTTTGTTCTTGATCAGATATCCCAGCTTCTCAACAGCAGCTTCGATATCTTCGAGTTTTCCTATAACCGGATCCCATTTGACGTTCAGTGTTTTTTTCTTGAAATCACCCTTTGCTTCCTTTACGCCGGGTACTAGTTTGACACGGTATTCTAAGTTAGGTATGCAGGAGGGGCAGTTTAAATGCAGTAATGGTAGTAAGATTTCTTCATACTTCATTTTTGACATATATCTATTCACAGGTTGTTGAAACCAAGGATTATACGCAAAAAGTCTTTATGGAGAGAGAGTTAATATCTGAAAATCTTTTCTCGTTCACCGGGTCTCAGGGTAATGAGTAAAATGTAAGCTAAAGCTAATCCTATGGAAAATTCTAGTGAACCAAATCCAGGTATACTAGACTCTGGCGGCTTCACCGGCGTTGGTGGTAATGTATCTGCGGTTAGCTTCTTCCATTGATTATCTTGATTCAGCACCCATACATCGTTATAATATAGAAGATCATTCTGGGCCTTGAAATCAGCTCCCCCGAACATCACAGTACTTTTTATTGATAGGTCGTATGC
>JBFYNP010000073.1:0-7929 GCA_041304325.1 Candidatus Bathyarchaeota archaeon | reverse complement strand
GTAAGCAGACTCTGCTACGGGACTGAACCTTTTGCTATTAAGAAAGGCCCAGATGGTGCAAAGACGCAGGGCGATAAGACTCCAGAAGAAGGAGGGGCGATACTCGCAGAGGCATCGCAGCTCGGCGTAACACTCTGGGATACATCCGACGATTATGGAACACACCCCCACGTAAAGGAGGGGCTGAAGAGAGTGAAACGTGGTGATGTCTCTATAGCTGATAAGTCAAACGCTGCTACCTATGAAGAGGGAGTGAAGGCAGTGGATTTCGCCCTCGAAGACCTCGATACTAAATACATTGACATTATGTTTCTGCATAACCTCCCGGCAAAACCAATAGTACGGCGAGATGCCTCAGGGAGAGAGTACACAAGCCAAGACCTCAAAGGTCGTATGGGCGCCCTCAAAGCTTTCACCGCAGCAAAAGATGAAGGACTCGTAAAAGCCGCCGCCTTATCCACTCACAGCAACGAGGTACTCCAACAAGCCCTACATGTCCCTGAGATAGACATTGTCTGTGCCCCTCTCAATCGACATGGGGCTTACGTTGAAGACGGAACTCTACAGGAGAGGCTAGATGTACTTAAAGCACTTCACGACGCGGGGAAAGGGGTTTACGTCATCAAACTTCTCAACGCGGGTCGATTCCGAGATGAAGCGGAGCCCTGCATCAATTATGCCCTTGGCTTCAACGATTTTATCGACGCATGGAATATTGGAATGTACGATGTCGCTGACGTGAAACGGAATCTAAGGATATTCGATCAGATCCTCAAGTAAAACAGTAATTAGTATTGTTTCTCAATCAAATTCATGCATATGATTTATTGCTAAAGCTTCCTAGGCTACTTTTAAATCAGTGAATACCCTAGTCAGCTGGGATACACTGTGGACTCGGATGAAATTACTCCAGAGGAGACAGAAAAGATCATTGAAGAAATAGCGGATATTATTCATAAACGCGAAATGTACACACCCGCCGTTATCTTTCTTGAGAGCAGTAAAGGTGTAGCACATATTGCAGGCGAGTTCATAAAAATATTCGTGGTACCCTTTATACCAGTTTTCAGTGAGAATTGGGGAGAGAAATCCGAGAAGTATATTACAGTTCTCCAGAGCAAAAAGAACATAGAGAAATTGATTAAACGTATTGAAGGATTCTTGGAGAAGAGACAAGATAAGATGTCTACTGATCCTCCGGTTGAACCGAAACCTTAGCCACTGGCTCAGTGGTTTGCTCGACAACTTCAAAAGAAGTATTATTACCATGTTTGGCTAAGTACTCTGCTTTCCATTTTTCGAATTTTTCTTCTGCCCTCTTATTAGTCTCGTTCTTTAACCGGAAAATATACTCAAGGAGGATAATGATGAAGACAATTGTTAATAGTGATTCCGTTTCCAATTCACTTCACTTAACTAAAAGGTGTTAAGAGGAGGGCAAAAGTCTATCCATAAGCTTAGGGGCTCGTGTTTTCAACAGGAATATTATAACTAGGATCGTCGCGATAACCACTAAAGTCATCTGCAACTGTGTCTCTGGGAAAACCATTGTCTCCATTCGCCCTAGGAAGAGTCCAATCCGTCCTCCAAAGGTCTGCGCGTAAAGTACTCCGAAACCTGCATAAAGAATTATTCTGCCCAAACGGGCAACGGGAACCGTGTAGCCTTTTGGTTCAGTTGTATAGTTGAGGAAGAACAACATAGCTACTATGAACACAATAATAGCAACGTTGGTAAGATTAGTGATAAGGTCCGTTCCCCAGAAAGGTAGAAATGTTGAGGATAACATTTTTACAATGTTAGTAAATATGCTTGTACGCGTAGCTACCCCAATAGAAATAGCCATGGCAACTGTCATGGGAATTCGGGCTATGTAAGCGGTCTTGGGGGTTAATCTGGTAAACATCAGTACACCGAGTATACATGCAAGCAAAGGCAACAAATTGGCCCCGGGGTTTTTCAGGATTGGATCAATAGTCTTCTGTAGGAACGTTATTGAGACTATTGTCAGGACACCAATTGCAGTACCAACATACGAGTGCTCAGCAAAAGCGTAGAACGGGTTATCCGTTCCGGTCAAAACTGAGTATAAACCGAATGTGACGAATGTCGCGATAAGCGCTGTTAGAAATACAATAATATCCATCACTTCTTCACCTCTTTGTTCCCCTTTTCCCATCCAAAGTATCCTATGTTACCTAGAACTATGAGAAGCACTAGATACATGTGTACTGCCGAGTAAGCATCCATGCTTATCAGCGCTTTGCCCTTATAGCGGCCAAGGAACTGATACTCAGCCCCCCCAGGCGAGCTCTTCAATATTCCCGCATAAAGGCCTGCGTTGTAGTTGTTGATGGCGGGTGGAACGTTTACTCCAATTTCACCTGCAATAATTTTAGTTTTAAAGAGGGGATAAAACTGATTCCTGAAGAGGTCTGCACCGCTTAAACAGTCGAATGATATTGCGAGATCCACATCTGCGCCTGTTTTGATTCCGATCTGTTGATACCAAGCACTTACATCGTTCTTATACCAGTCGCTTGTGCCGGCACCTTTGGCAAAATCGTTCGCCATTGCAGCCCATGCGCTGCTTGCTCCAGGGAAGTACCCTAAATTAATATAGTCTTCAAGATATTTTTTACCGTTTAATTCGTACCAAGGAGCACCGGTTTTACCTGCCATAGGTTTTCCTAGAACCCTGAAGGTCTCTTCGATAAACTGAACCCCTTGGTCAATGT
This sequence comes from Candidatus Bathyarchaeota archaeon, assembly GCA_041304325.1. Classification (GTDB taxonomy): domain Archaea; phylum Thermoproteota; class Bathyarchaeia; order TCS64; family TCS64; genus UBA8941. The sequence goes on along the minus strand of JBFYNP010000073.1, from coordinate 5,191 downwards.
CAGCTGTGAAAATGACTTTCACTCCCGGTTTCTCAAATACATGGTAAGTCACAGCAAGGCACTGTCCTTTTAACTCATCCCAACCATAAGCAGCTACATCATAATTGATCATTACGATATCCCCCGGCTTGAGTTGATCAATTAGATTATAGCTCACCTGTGTTTCAGAGGAAACGACGATTGGTATTCCAACAGGATAAAGCAGAAGCAGTGTAACCAATACAAAAGTTATTCCGTGAATTAATTTGCGGTCCAAATTCGCCAGGAACTTGAATATACTGCTCAATTATTTCTCCTCCTTCGTCATTCCGACCATACCCATCTCCCTACCTGTGAGGAATCTGACGGCTAGAACTATACTTGCAACCGCTGTTACCAGAGTGAAAACACGGCTAACTGCCATTCCCCAATTATCTGTGAGCCATTTCCCAATAGGTTCGAACCCAGGCCAGATTACCGCCCCAACGGGGGCTTGCCGGAACAGAACCAGAACTGTTGCGATTACAAGAACTGCAGAATCCTTATCACGAAGTTTGAAAGCTCTGGCTCCCGCGGATATCATATAGAATAACACAATAGAGTAAATAGTTGCATCTCCAGGCGTCAAGATACCATTCATAAAGAACCGATATACATCAGACCCTGTGCCCAAAACTAGCCCGCTCACTATCATTGCCCACATGGTAAAAAGAACCCATATACTATAACCCCAAGCTTTTCCTTTCTTCACAACTCGAAGGATCTCTCTCCTCGATGCCGTGTACACACCTATGAACATGGCAAAGTTGGTTATGATGGGGTTAATCTGAAGAATCCCCGTCTCAATATTCTTTAACTCTACTGGAACATCAAAAAAGTACGGAATATAGATGAAGAGCTGAATAATGATAGCTATGCTCAGCAGGAATGTCCGGCTTTTAATGAAACTACTCATTCAAACATCCTCCTAGTAGCTGAATAATGTTCCCAGGATGTTCTGGTTCAATGAGACCAGGATACATCCAACTACAAGTACTGCCATAAAGAGGAACTTCATGAGGTCACTTACACGGATCCCTACTAGCTGGTTCGGGTCTTGAGAGAGGTATGCGCCTGCAGCCAGCATATCCTCGCCAATTGCGAGATAGTCCGCAGAGGTAGCAAGACATGCAACGTTAGAAACATATGCTGCTCCACTGATTTGGAGAGCCCCTACCTCATGTCCGACCTCTGAGATATACATCGCAGTACCTAACTGCTCACCCAGCATAACGTTGACGCCAGGTCGTAGCCGCATAAGCATACCCACATACCCTGAAGCCCAGCTAAACTGTCTACCACTCAAATAGGGCAAGTTCTCAAGTTTGTACTCGTCGAGTTTTCCAGCCATCTCGAACTCCGTACGAACAATGTCTCGAGCGACTTCAACCCCCGTATAACCTCCCTCATCCCCACCAAGGGGTACATAGAGAGGCACTCCTAACGCAACGCATTTTGAAGCAACATACTTCAGTATACTCAAGGCGCTTAAAGTCCAAACGCCGATTCCGCCACTGGCTATACCGATTGAGTCCACAACGGGCTTACCCATCTCGGCTGATCGACCTATCCCCTCATCGATCGCGTCTAAAGCAGCAACACGACGGACCTTAATCGAGCGTTTAGATATAAAAAAATAATAGGTTAGAGCCATGATTATCATTAGCATAACAAAGCTGCTTGCTTTGCCATCTGCAAAAAACAAAAATTTAGCCAATTAATACCGATTAGTAATACTTTAATTACAGTATATATATTTTTTCGGTTTATTATAAGGGTTCCAAGTAATTTAATAAAAAATTGGCGTGTTTTGTTCAAATATTTTAGTAGTTCGTAAGTAAAAAATTGGTAGATTAGGGGAATTAAATTGGGAAAAACAACGCATTTTTTAATTGGAATTGTAATTAGACGGCGGGAACCCTATGAGCTTTCTCAGCAAACACCTAGCTTTGGAGGGGAATATTCGAGTTCTCGCTTTGCAGCTCCTAGTTAGTCAGATTGGGCTCGGCATGGTTATGGTGATCTGGCAGCCGTACATTTTGTCGCAGGGGTTCTCCGTCGTCGAGTTGGGGCTCGTTCAGAGTGTTAGTAACCTTGCAAGCGCCGCAGGGCTCTTTACTTGGGGTTACCTCTCAGATAGATACGGGAGAAAACCTGTTGTCATCGCAGCGACGGGGTGTCGTACCCTCTCTGTAGCAGCCCTTATGCTCTCAGGTAACCTAATGTTTCTCTATCTATTTGCGTTTCTTTCCGGATTCAGTGCATTATGGTATATGGCGAACCCGGCCCGTAGTAGCCTCATAGCTGAATCCGTCAGTGATAAGAAGCGTGCTACAGCCTACTCAACTCTTCTCGCAATCGGTCAGACTGTAAACACTGTTATGAGCTCCGCAGGCGGTTACGCTGCAGTCATCCTCGGCTACACACCAATATTCATCGTAGCCCTCGCCGGAGACGTGATCGGTATCCTATTCTTAATCTTCGGAATCAAAGAGACGAGAAAACCCGATGTTAAGCCCCCGTCAAGCCTCGGGGAAAAGCTCCGCGGTATTCTGGTACCCGAAAAAGAGCTTATGTCACTATACGCGGTAATGGCGTTGATGGGAGTTAGTTATGGAGTCGGTTACAGCGTATTCTACGGTACTCTAGTCAAATCTTTCGGCTATACGACGATTCAACTCGGCATCATCTCAACAGTATTCAGTCTCGGCTGGGGGCTCTTCTCAATACCAGGTGGAAAACTCTCCGAAAAATTCGGTGGAAACCGAATGATGATGCTCAGCTCCGTCTTCTCCCTAACCACAACCGCAGGATTCATCCTCTTTCAGAGCTTCCCTGCGCTTCTCATATTCAGCATAACCAACGCATTGGACCCATGTCTATGGGCACCAAACTGGCCCGGCTTCATCACGGAAAGGACAAAACCTGAGAAGAGAAGCCAAATATTCGGAAAACTCGATGCATACGGGCGCTTCGCCAGTATCCCAGCACCATGGATAGGGGGAGTGATCTATGAACTCTATGGTTATACAGCGCCGCTCCTCGTTCACTTTGCATTAACTCTGATATGGGCAACCCTTCTATTCCAAGTGCTCAGGAAACCCGCTCCAGTTCAATCGCCTTTATGATCTCCGCATGAATATCCTCGGGTCTCCGATCCCCATCGATAATAATCCAGCCCCCAAGATTAACGAGCTCCCACGCCTTCAGACTGATCTTCTTTAACTCGTCTAAGGTCTCGAAACGTTCCCGAGTACTCCTATTCATGGTAACCCGATGTTCAGCTTCAGTAGGAGAGACCTTGATGTACAACATGTAGGGGGTCCGGGGTACTAGGCAGCTGAAGAATCTGTACGCTAATTTATGGAGAGGTGATGGTAGGTATGCGGTTCCAAGGAGATATCGAACAAATATGACGCAATCAACAGGTCTCCACCAGTAGAGAATGATGCTTCGGTAGACGTCGGCTAGGTAGAAGAGGCTCGCGGCGATGTGCGCTTTTCTTCCTTCCATGAAAAGGTAGCTACGGGCGCGTCGCCCCAAAGGATTGTCCATGTTGGGGTGGCTCCGGATAAGGCTTGTAGCCCCCTTCCTATAGAGTAGATTGGTGATCATCTCCGCCTGTGTGTTTTTGCCTGAGGCGTCAAGACCGTCGATGACGATGAACAGTCTAAACTCCTCCGTTTATTAGAATAAATGTTAACGCCCCGACCGCAGGAACAGCGAGGTTATCTAAGCCTCGTGGAGCGACTCCCTCCACTAAAGTGACTAGTACTGCGATCGCTGCAGCCGTTCCTAAAATGTTTACGAAAGCAATATTGAAGAACTGGTTAAAGTATAAGAAACCAAGGAGTACACTGAAAAAGCTCCCTGCCAGCATGGCGGCGCTTCCTTCGAAGCTCTTCGGCTCCGTCAAATTGTATCTATGTTTTCCATAATATTGGCCGATAAGAGCTGCTGCACTGTCGCCGTAAGCCATTGGGAATATTCCTGCTGCGACCACATAGGGGGTAACACCGTAGAGCCATGCTAGAGCCGAGTAGCTGATCGCGTACATAACTAGTCCGAGGCTATGTCCCTCCTCCGTTAGACTGCCAAGCCTTCCGGGAAGCTTTACAGGGCTATAGGGTGTAGCAAGGAAAGTAACCAGTATGAAGGGAGAGGCGACGAGGAAAGAGTAGATGGGGGCCGAGAAGAGGGGCATTATGAGGGGGAGATTACCTATCATCGCGTGAAGGACCTTCCTGTTAACCTTCTTCGAGAATGGGAGACGCTCGGATACAAGGATAATCGCCACGATGTAGGTGTAGCACCCAGCCATTACGAGTAGGTTCCAGGTGAGATCATCCAAAGCGAGCCCTTGAACACAGAATAGAGGTGATCGCAGCTAAAACAATTCCCTATAAGATCAAGATTTATCTGAACCCGTGCATACTGTGATCTAGTTCTGGAGTTGAATGAGATGAAAGAATATACTTTACCAAAGCTTCCCTACGGGAATGATGCTTTAGAACCTGTGATCGATAAGGAGACGGTTACGCTTCACCATGATAAGCACCATGCAGCGTACGTTGCCGGTTTCAACAATACTCTGAAGAAGATAGTTGAAGCTCGTGAGAAAAACGATTATTCAACAATCAAAGCTTTAGACAAGGACCTCGCTTTCCACGGCTCAGGTGCAGTACTTCACGCTCTATACTGGGATAACCTCTGCCCAAAAAATGAGTGTAAAGAACCTTTGAGCGGTGAATTCTTTGAACAGGTTAAGATCGACTTCGGAGACCTTGCGAAACTAAAAGCAGAGATGGCTGCTGCGGCGAAAGCTGTTGAGGGCTCAGGGTGGGCTGTATTATCATGGGATTCTGCGTCTGGACAGTTAATAGTACTTCAGGCTGAGAACCATCAGAAGCTCACGATTTGGGGTGTAGCGCCACTTCTCGTGCTAGATGTCTGGGAACACGCTTACTATCTAAAGTATCAGAATAATCGTGGAGGATACGTAGATGCGTTATGGCAGATAGTGAACTGGAGCGCGGTAGAGAAAAGGTTCAAGGCTGCGAAAAATTAGGTAGCCCCCTCAATTAAAGGCATATCTAGTTTTTTCAATTAATTGGATCTCGGTTGAATAGATTATTTTTCAATATAATAAGTATGGAAATACAGATGTAGGTAG
>JBFYNP010000072.1:0-33182 GCA_041304325.1 Candidatus Bathyarchaeota archaeon | reverse complement strand
CCTAGGTTGATACTTTGTCGAGGACTAGGCTTCTCAATTACATCCTTATGACGCCTCATTCGGCTTATGAACTCGGGTATGAAGTAGTTTGCGTATGAGAAGGGGTACTCCAACCCGGTTCTTGACATTACTTAAGCTTCCTTTTAAGGATCTCCTCAATGACCTGTCCAACAGTCTTACCTTCCTCGCGGACCTTCATCTCTTTAGCGAGAACTGCTGGGGCGAAGAACCTGATGGTATCATCTTCGGAGTCAAAGCGACTGAAATATCTGTTAACTAGTCTTGTGAGATAAATACCACTTCTAGGGGAGGCGGGGATCTCAAGAATTGGGCTTTCCCTTGTCTCTTTAACGATTTCATAGATCTTCACAAGGGCACTACTTGGAAGGCTAAACGCAGGAGTATTTTCCTTAAGAATCTCTAGTTCCGTTTCTTTAGTGGGATAATTTAGCCTAATCCAACAGCCGATTCGGTCGACTAGAACTCTACTAAGTCTATAGGTTCCTGATGTCTCTATTGGGTTCTGGGTGGCGATGAAAGCGAAGTTATCTTTTGCTTTTATTAAGCCAAGGGGGAAAAGGTTATAGTGACGTTCTTCCAGGGGGCTGATTAGACTGTTCTGGCAGAACTCAGTAGCTCGGTTTAATTCATGAGCAACGAATAGCCCTCCTTCCACCATAGAACGGATAAGAGGACCAGGCTCGAAGCTGGTTATGTTACGACCGTTACGGACAACAAGAGCTGGGTCAAAGGATCCTATAAGCCTACTTGGTGTAACATTCTCGTCGAAGAAAACCTCGTGAAAGCTTCGACCGGTGTCCTCAGCAACTTTACGAGCGAGAAGGCTTTTACCAACACCCGGCGGTCCAACAATGCAGGGGGTAATACCGGTATCAAGGGCGTCCTTGAGTAAGGCGTATGCGGTCTCGTATTGACCTTTAAGTACTACAGGGTGTTCTATCCGGATGTTCTCAACAATACTTTTTTCAAGCATCTTGCGGAAGCCCTGTTCTTTTTCCGCCATCAAATTCGTTCTATCTACGATTAACAACCTTTAATTTAAAGCTTCAACTGTAAACCTGAGCTGTTATGTAATTTCTCCACATTAACTGCCTTCATATTAACGCTTCAGAGCGAGGAAATGTTAAATTTGCCTAGATAGCCGTTAAATGGAAGCGTATCAAGAAGGCCTGTTGTGTCACTAAAAGAATATTGGCAGATGACTAAGGAGGTTTTTGGCAACCGGAACATTCTGTCGATATCGTTGACAACGATGATGTATAGTTTAGTACAGATGGCTTGGATGCCATTTTGGCCTATGTACTTGAAAAACAACCTTGGAGCCGATACAGTTGCTATCGGACTAATTTCAGGTATAACCACCGCACAGAATATGCTGTTCTCTTTACCGGGAGGCATACTTGCCGATAGGTATGGAAGGAAAAAAATTATTGTGGCGGGGACATTTCTTAGAACCTTTTCTCCAATGATCTATCTTCTTGCTCCTAGTTGGGAGTGGATCATACCTGCTGCCATTTTTAATGGTATGGCAAGTTTGTATATGCCTGCTTTCACCGCGATTATTGCTGACTCAATGCCTCCTAAGCGACGAGGAACGGGATACGGTGTCTATAACACTATTACAAGTTTACCCAATATCATTAGTCCTCTAATTGGTGGCATCTGCATGGAACGGTTCGGTTATGAGGACGGGCTTAGAATTTTTTTAATAATTCAGGTAATAGTCAGTTTCAGTATCGCGATGATTCGCTGGAAATTTACAAAAGAGACTATAGACATCAAATCAAGAAAAACGGGAAGCCGATTTAGTATCAAAGAAGTAACCGGGCAGCCGAAACAGATTCAGGTTATGTTGATTGTAGCGATTATCGGTAGTTTTAGCGGCCGTCTTGTTATGGATTTTATGAATCTTTATGCGCTTGATATTATTAAAATCACTCCTACACAACTAGGATTGGTTTCAACCATTGTTGGAGCAATAGGTGCCCTACTCTCCTTACCAAGCGGATTATTGAGTGATAAATATGGACGTAAAAATAATATAATGGCAAGTAGAGTAACAAATCCTCTAACACAATGGATTTTAGCTTATGCGACTAATTTTGAGATTTATGCTAGTGCAAGATTTTTGAATGGTTTTGCACTAGCGTTAGGTGGGGGAGGTCAATACGCGGGCGGACCTTCATGGAATGCTTTAATTGCTGATATAGTTCCTCCCGAAAAAAGAGCAACAGTTATTGGAACACAAAATACACTTGCAGCCCTAGTCGGCGCGCCTTCTGCAGTTCTTGGCGGATGGCTCTGGCAGACCTATAGCCCACAAACCCCCTTCATGGTTTCGGGTGTCATTGGGTTGATTGCAGCTGGACTATTTTGGTGGGGCGTCGATGAACCTAGTAAAGAGGAGAAACTTGAGACTATAGAAAAAAATGAAAGAGAGAAAGAAGAAAGATATAAAATCAAAGACGAGAGCGATCATCATACATAACAGTCTTAAACATTTTAAGTAAGTAACAAGGTTTCTTGTAATCAGTTTAGGGGTTTGAAATTGGAATCAATACTCGAAGACATTCGAATACTAGATCTCACACATGTTTGGATGGGACCATGGACTACTATGATGCTCGCCGAAATGGGGGCTGAAGTCATAAAGGTTGAGCCCCCCTGGGGTGCACTCGGACGTATCGAAGAACGAGGACCTATGTATGGAGGCGCTGCTCCAAGCTTTCATCACCTTAACCTAGGAAAGAAGGATGTAGTTGTTAATCTAAAAGAACCGAAAGGAATCAAGATATTGAAGGAGCTTCTCTCGAAGAGTGATGTAATAGTTAGTAACTTTGCCCCGGGTACAATGGAGAAGATGGGGCTTAGTTACGAGGAGTGCAAAAAGATTCGCCCAAACATCATCTATGGTACAATTAGTGGCTTCGGAGAAACTGGGCCATATCGACCTTTCGGTAGCTATGCCCCCATCGCTGAGGCAATCGCTGGTTATACCCGTCAGTTAGGCGATAGCATTGACCCCAATGGACCACCGAAAGGTCTTGTTGGTTTCTTTGGAGACCTTGCTCCAGGTACTTTGATGGCAATGGCGATTATTGGCGCTCTTAGGTTCCGCGATAAGACTGGGAAGGGACAAAAGATCGACCTTGCTCAGTTTGATTCAATGTTTGCATACAATACACAAGTAACAACTTATTGGCTCAGTGGTAAAAACGAGGTAGAGAGGCGAAAAGAGGAGGAAGAAAAGAAGAAACTGGCGCCACCCCCTGATCCGTTAAGTCAGATAAGCGGTAACATTCAGGTCAAGGATGGATATGTTCTCCTTGGTGGGATGCGCCCAAAAGCAATTGAGGCGCTAAAAGCGAAGATGGGGCGGGAAGATATTACGAAGGAGGAAGTTACGGCCTTTATTTCTAAGATGACGAAAGATGAAGCATTCCACTACTTCGCTGAAATGGGCATGCCCACAGCTCCAGTCTATTACGCAAGTGAAGCAACTAAGGACCCTCACTTAACAGCACGTGAGATGATCGTGGAAGTAAATCACCCTATCTTAGGAAATATCAAAGCTTGTAATTTCCCTCTAAAGATGAGTGAGACCCCTGGAAAGATACTGAGTGCAGCGCCTTTACTAGGGCAACACCAAAAAGAGATCATCACCGGGCTTCTCGGATACAGTACCGAAGAATTTGAACAACTCGTACAGGAGGGAATAGTTGCCTACCAGCCGGATATCGACAAGACGCTTGAAGCCTGGAAGAAGTAAAATTAAAATCCGAGTTTTTGAATTAAAGTTTTTTAAAGTATAAGAGTTCACTCATTAGGATTGGTCATGAAGGCCATCCTTGAAGATATCCGGGTTCTAGATCTCACACATGTCTGGTTCGGTCCTTGGTGTACAATGATGCTAGCCGAGATGGGCGCCGATGTGATTAAAGTGGAACCACCTTGGGGAGCCCTAGGTAGAATAGAAGAGTTCGGTCCCATGTATGGCGGAGCTGCTTCTACCTTTCACCACCTTAATCTCAACAAAAAAGACATTGTCATTAACCTTAAAGATCCTGAAGGTTTGAAGTTAATGCGGGAGCTCATTAAGAAGAGCGACGTTATTATCAGCAACTTCGCGCCAGGTACCATGGATAAAATTGGGTTAGGCTATGAGGAATGTCAGAAGCTTCGTCCAAACATTATTTATGCGGTACTATCAGGTTTTGGTGATACAGGTCCATATCGAACATACAGTAGTTATGCGGTAGTTGCTGAGGCCTTCGCTGGTTTTGCTAGAAATCAAGGCGATAAAGATGATCCGAACGGGCCTCCTAAAGGTTTGGTTGGTGCTTTTGGTGATCTCGCTCCAGGGTCCCTCGCAGCTATGGCTATTCTTGGTGCTATCAGATACCGCGATAAAACCGGTGAAGGGCAGAAGATCGATTGTGCCCAATATGATGCAATGTTTGCATTTAATACAAACATCATGAATTATTGGTTAAGTGGAAAGACTGAGGCGGAGCGGCGTGTAGAGGAAGAAGAACGCCGCCAGAAACGAATGCAAGATCCCCTAAGCCAGATCACTGGTTACATCAAGGTCAAAGATGGATACATAGAGGTATCTGGTCTCAGAGCAAAAGCTGTGGATAGTCTCAAGGCAAAGCTTGGTGTTGAAGAGGTAACGAAGGAGATGGTGTTAGAGCAGGTAGCGAACATGACCAGGGAAGAAGCCTTCCACTTCTTCGCTCAAATAGGGTTACCTACAGCGATGGTATACTATGCAAGTGAAACATGGACAGATCCTCATATCAATGCAAGAGAAATGATCACAGAGGTTGACCACCCCCAACTAGGAAAGATAAAAACATGCAATTTCCCAGTAAAGATGAGCAGGACCCCCGGCAAAGTAACCTCCGCTGCGCCACTTCTGGGTCAACATCAACGCGAAGTCATTCTCGGGCTCCTAGGTTACAGTACTGAGGAGTTCGAAAAACTAGTTCAAGGTGGAGTAATCGCTTATCAACCAGATATCGATAAGCAGTTGGAGGAATGGAAACAGCGCTCAGCTGAAGTCAGTAAACGAGATATAGTTTAACACAACTATTCTAGATATTCGAGGTGTTTACTTTGCTTTATAAACCACGTACGGAAGCGGAGATCGACCAGATTATTCTGAAGACTGCGGATGCAATTGAGAAATACGAGCTTTGGGAACCCGCGTTTCTTTTCTTTGAGACAATTAGACCGGTTGCGTTAGTAGGGGGAAAGATTACGGCAGCAGGACTCGCTTTTATTATTCCATTAATAGGATACTCTGTTGACGATTATCTTGTAGCTTTTCAGGAGCCAAAGAATATAGATAAAATCCAAAAGATCCTTGATGAGAGACGTATAGCTTTGAAAGAGCGGCAGAAACTGGCGAAAGAAGCGGCAAAAACTGCTAAGGCTCCAAAAACTTAAACCTATTTTTATAAATCTATTATTTTTGGCTGAGAATTAAAAAAAATTGGTTGAATAGTGCCTATTTTTAACCGAAGGGGATGTTCAAGATTACAACGTATATGAATTTGAGCACCATCTTTGCGGCTCCTACGAAGAGGCTCTGTGACCAGAGTACATCCTCAGCGTAGAGCATTCCGATGGAGCACATCAGGAACACCCTTCCGATCTTTAGTACGTATGCTTTGTTTCCTGTGAACTCTACAGTGAAGAGCCAGTAACTCAGTGAGAAGATGACTCCAATGATCGTCACCCATCCACCAAGCTGATCAGTCATTGTCTTTGCGTTAAATGGCATCATAATTGTGTCTGTTATACGTGTGATGACGCTTCCTGGGATCAGTGTAGTTAGCGTAGCTCCAGTACCAAGTCCAAGTGCTACCGCGTAGCTGTAACTACTCATCCATCCATACCCTTTAAAGAGCCTCGTAAATAGCAGAAGGCCCAGCACGATGGGTACGATGTTTAGATACTCTCCTTGGATCATGGGGATTACACGTTGGTTGATGACATTCTGGTAGTTGTTCAGGAAGAAGAATACAGTTGAAATGGATACCACTATCTGGGCGCTGAACCGAGTCAGGAGGTTATCCTTGTACATGTAGGACCATACGGCGATGACCATTAACGCCTGTATGAACATATAGATTGAGTCAACAAGAGTAGCCATTTTATTTTGCCTCCTTTTTCTTGGCTAGCATAGATATGTTACCTATGGCAACAATGACTACTAGCCCGATAACGCCAAGGTTCTTTGCATCATTTGTTTTGGTACCTTCACCTGCGTAAAACGCTGTCTGCCCAGTTATACTGATAAGATGCGTTTCCATCTGCGCTCCCTGGGAGGCTCCTCCTACATAGCCAAACACTGGGCCGTTTTGGGGATCATAGAATGGTGGAACAAAGGGTAGAAGGTCTGTAGCGGTCCCCCAGCTGACGAGTGGTACGCCATAGGGCAGGAAATATCTACGAGTAGCCACTTCTGGGGCTCCTGAAATGTATAAGGCAAGGTCTGTTGCTTTGTTAACATTCTTCATCATAGGTATTTCGTCGAGCGAAATTCCTCTGATATCCTTTGCGAATAGGCTTCTCATATCCTCTGTAAATGATATTATTGCAGCTTCGGAGCTCATGTCGAGATAGGGCATTACTGTGTAATCTACACCCTCAACTTTCACTTTATCGAAACCCGTTATTGCGAACTCTTGGCGTAAGACCGCTGGAGAGTCAACGTGTGTCATAAGTAAGATGAGTTTAACATTTTTCTGTTGTAACATCTTCCATGTGGCAATGTAAATAGGCTCTACGTCGGGGAGCATCGTCATATATCCACTGAATCCAATCAGTACAACATCGCCATCTTTCAGAGTGTTAAGTTTGTCGACGTAAGCGACAACGTTAGGTGAAACTGTTTGTGGTAAACCTACGGGGAAAGCGAGTGGTAGGGCAACGAGCAGGGTCATAAGAAGGTAGATGATCCTATAGTCGATTGTGCCCAGCTTTTCGAGGAAACTTGTGTTTTCTTTCGTCATTATGAAGCCACATCCACAGCGGTTCTTTCTCTACCCATTAGCTGTCTAGTCCCGATTAGAATAGAGCCGAAAGCTATTGCCATTATTGCTGCTGTTGTTGCTGCTCTGTTTGGGTAACTATATAGCCAATCGCTAATGGGAACTATCCACGGCATGTATACAGTGAAGATGGAGGCGTGAGCAACAATGTAAATTATGCCGGAGAGCATAAGGACACTTGCTTCAATGCTTCTGAACCTGAGCATACGGTAAGACGCAGACATCAAGTAAAGGAACATAAGGCCGTAAAACGCGGTGCTCTGAGCCCTATAGAACGCGGTATACCACCATTGTAGCTCAGCAGACTGTAATCCAAGCTTACCATTTGCTAAGTCACCGTACATGAACGCGAGTCCTATGAGAAGAAGTGAGAACCCAACCAACACACCGAAGAGGAACTTTTGCGTGTTAGTGTTTCTCATCTTCATGTTGTGGTACTCGCCTTGGAAAAGGTAGATCATACCAAGACCCCAGGCGATCATAGAGATCGTGGAAGACCACATACCTATGGTTGTGTTGATGTTTTTGAGGGTGTCATCAGCAACGAATCTGTAAATTATGTTGGGTAAGGCAAACAGCACGATAAGTATTAGGGGTAAGTCTCTTCTAAGGAAATTTCTTGTGCTCATAATTATCACATCGAATACAGGGCTTTGACATCCACGCCGGCTAGTTTTAGCACAACACCTAGGATGAGTAGACCAATGACAATGAATTTCCACCACTCTTCGCTAACAAGGCCACTGGTGAGGTACTTGTTATCGCTCAAAGCAGCTCCTGCTGCGAGCAGCTCCTCTCCTATGAACATGTGATCGCAAGCGATAGCAAAGATGTAAGTCGCTGTCCAACGGGGGGTTCCACCGATTACGATGGCGTTATTAATCTTCGCTGCTTCGAGTACGGGAAATTCGTAAGTGATAATACTTCCCGCGTGGATGAAGAGACCTACTTTGTCTTGGACGAAGCTATTGTAGACTCCTGGGCTCCATGCCGCAGTTAAGTAGCCATAGTAGTGCATGTCGCCGCGTTGGAAGAGGTCTGGTTTTCCTGCCTCAACATAGGATTCACGGATAACACCTTCTATGAGTGGGATTGACTCACCTTGACTGGGGAGGTGCATGATCATCCGAACACCGTATTTTGAAACAAGCTTTGTGGTGTATCGTAGAACAGAAAGTGAAGCGATAGTGATACTCATACCACTTGACGAGAGGGGCGCTCCATCACTCCCAAATGCGTAGTGGACGGGTTTACCCATCTCAAGGGAGCGACCAACACCCTCCTCGATCGCAAGAGTTGCCGGGATTACTCTGAGTTTCGGTAGAGGCTGGTTCTTTTGAACCTTCCACATGTAATAATAAACACTACCGAAACAAATAGCTAGCCACAGAAACTCAACAATGCGATTAGGATTTAGTACTGCCATATTCAATCGCATTTCACTACCTTACGCAGAACGTTTAAAAAATTTTAGGCTAAAAAGCCCGAAAATATAAAGATTAGGTATCAAAGATACCTTTTTAAAATATAGATTTAGAGATCGTGTCTTTCATTATTTGCTTGAGCTTAATAGACGCGGTAAAACTTAAGAAGAAATAATGTATGTCTACAAGGATGGCAATACTGAAGCCTATTGAGGAAATGCAATACATCATTGCTACTGATGTGGGGAGCACTACAACGAAAGCACGGTTTTTTCACAAAGAGCATGATGGATGGCGTTTCTTAGTAGCAGGCGAAGCTCCGACAACTGTTGAAGCCCCCTTTGAAGACGTAACGATGGGTGTCTTAAATGCTATAAGAGAAATTGAAGAGATTACCGGACATCAGATATTAAAAGCTGATAATACTGGTGTACAAATCCCATACGACGGAAAAAAAGGCGTAGATCTTTATGTGACAACTAGCAGTGCAGGTGGTGGCCTTCAGATGATGGTTGGGGGGTTAGTTAAGAGCATGACTGCTGAAAGTGCAAATAGAGCGGCATTAGGCGCGGGGGCGATCGTTATGGATACCTTATCGATCGATGACGGTAGACAACCCTTCGAAAAAATTAAGCGAATCCGCAGTCTTCGTCCAGATATGATCCTCCTTGCCGGAGGAACCGATGGAGGTGACGTTGAGCATGTTATGGAGTTAGCTGAGTTAGTGAAAGCTGCTCAACCTAAACCCCGTTTAGGACTTGGCTATGAGCTACCCTTCGTGTACGCGGGAAATAATAAAGCAGCTCCTATGGTGGAGGAATTATCAAAAGGTCTTTTCGCTTGTACTGTTGTTGAAAATATTAGACCAACACTCGAGGTGGAGAATAATGAACCAGCACGACGTGCTATCCACAAATTATTTATGGAGCACGTTATGAGCCATGCCCCCGGATATAATAAATTGATGAAATGGGCGAGCATCGATATTATGCCAACTCCCGCTGCGGAAGGAATGGCCATTCAGCTTCTCGCCCAGAACTATTCGCGTACGTCTTCCATGCGCGCCCCTCCACCTAACTCTAATAAAAATAGCCTAGGTGTAGGCCTCGGTGGGGCAACAACAAATGTTTACTCCGTCTGGGAGGGTCGCTTTGTTCGGAGTGTATCAGCTAATTTAGGTATGAGCTACAGTATCTCAAATGTCCTAAAAGAAGCGGGGATAGCTAATGTTGCTCGTTGGTTACCCTTTGATCTCTCGGAACTAGACCTCCGCAATCGATTAATGAACAAGATGATCCGTCCAACCACAATTCCGCAAACACTGGAGGAACTAATTATTGAGCATAGCATTGCACGTGAGGCATTAAGGCTAGGGTTACGCCATCACAAGAGTATTGCCACTCGGTTAAAAGGCGCAAAGCAGTATCACGACGATTTCAGCTGGATGTTTGATGCCGAAATTAAGGACAGTTACATAGATATGATGAAGATTAGTTGCATTGCCGGAACGGGGGGGCTCTTAAGTCACGCTCCAGATCGCGTTCAGAGCATGCAAATACTTACCGACGCATTCCAGCCCGAAGGCATCACTTGGATGTTCCAGGATTCAGTGTTTATGATGCCTCACCTAGGAGTCTTAAGCACAGTCCATAATGAGGCGGCTTTACAGATATTTGATAAAGACTGCCTAGTTAAACTCGGCACTGTAATAGCTCCAAGAGGCATAGGTAAACCCGGAACTCTATGCATGGATGTTACGATCGAATTGCCTGAAGGCAAAATAATTGAAGAAAAATTAAACTTCGGTGACATTAAACGAATACCCCTTGCAGAAGGAGTAGAGGCAAAGGTAACAATCAATACACAAAAAGGCTATGCCATATCCTACAAAGAGGATGGCTCAGGAGCAACACAAGCCACCGATACAGCAATAGGTGGTGAGGTAGGACTTATTCTAGATGCACGAGGCAGGCCACTACAATTAGAAACCGAAGTTGGAGCCCGTAAAAAACAACTCGTAGACTGGTTCAATAAAGTCAAATTATATCCAAATGTTGACATAAACAAGTTGTTAGGGGTGAAATAAAATGACGCAAACAAAAAAGAATGAAGAACAACAAGGAGAAAAGAGCAGTGCCCAAGCCTTTGCTTACACCCCGGGTTTAAAAATAAAGGAAGCAATGATGGTTGAGAAGGAAAGAAAATTACCAATTTTGGGAGAAGTACTTGTTAAAAAGAATGACACTGTTGAAGATTTGACTAAAGTCGCTCAAACGAAAATACCGGGTGATCCACATATAATCGACGCAGCAATGATGTGGGGCGTACTACCCGACACAATTTCTGAATGTATGGAAAAACCCTTGGGTGGAGAGGTAAAGAAAGGCGAAGTTATCGCAAAATATAGTAGCTTTTTCGGGCTCTTTAAAAAGACACTCGAATCGCCAATAGACGGAACTATAGAAAATGTATCCAAGATTACGGGACAGGTTACTATCAGGGGATTACCTCTACCCATTTTTATTGATTCGTATATCCCGGGAAATGTAAAGGAAACCCTGCCTCGCGAAGGTGCTATAATCGAGACAAATGCCGCATTCCTTCAAGGGATTTTCGGTATAGGTGGCGAACGTCATGGAGTTATCAAAGTTCCTGTAGATAGCCCTAAGGATATTCTTACAATAGAAAAAATCACTCCCGATATGAAAGATTGTATCGTAGTGGCAGGTGCTTTAATCAAAGCTGATGTATTAAGAAAAGCAGTTCAGGTAGGGGTAGCAGGAATTCTTGGTGGCGGAATAGACAGTAAAGACCTAGTAGAATTCATGGGTGTAGAAATCGGCGTTGCAATTACTGGTGAGGAAGAACTTGGCATAACTATGATCATAACTGAAGGCTTTGGTGAACTAGCGTTGCATCCAAAAACCTTTCAAATATTAAAGAAATATGAAGGATACCGCGCTAGCATTAATGGAGAAACCCAGATTAGGGCGGGGGTTATCAGACCCGAGGTTATTATTCCACATAAGAATAAGGAAGTTAAATCAATAACCTCTATGGCAGATGGTATGCTCTCCGGCACCCCGATACGCATTATCCGTAACCCACATTTCGGTGCGATTGCTAAAGTAGTTCGTCTTCCGGTAGAGTTGAGGATGATGGAATCTGGGAGCTATGTGCGCGTACTTGAAGCTGAGCTTGAAAATGGTATGAAAGTGATTGTTCCCCGAGCGAATGTAGAGATGATCGAAGAGTAATTATGTAAATGTATTTTTTAATTAGTTGTTTTTAATCAATCATCTAATACAGCGGCCTCTAAGTAAAAAGCCTTGGTCATGTGAAGCTTTAAATCCCTAAAATGTGCACCCTATAGGAATCGCTATTCTCTACCTAAAGAGGTTTCGGAAGAAGCGAATCAACGAGGGAATGAAAAGTGTTCGAAATTAGGTTACACGGCAGAGGCGGACAAGGGGCCGTCACTGCTTCCCGTATCATCGCGGCAGCAGCCTACGAGGAAGGCAAATACTCGCAGGCTATTCCCATGTATGGTACAGAGAGGCGTGGCGCTCCGTTAACCGCTTTTGTTCGTATTGATAGTGTTCGTGTCAGGGAGAGGGAGCTAGTCCATACCCCCGACTACAGCATCTGTTTCGACCCGCTCATTAGCATGCAGCAATTCGTTGCACAGAATGTAAAGCCTGGCGGCACAGTCCTCCTTAACTCCCCGCTAAAACCGGATGAGATACCGCTTGCTGGTCCCTTTAACCTTGCAACAGTTGATGCCACAGAAATCGCCATAAAGACCATCGGCCGACCTATCACTAACACCGCCATACTTGGCGCATTCGTGAAGATCTGCCCCGAGGTAAGTATGAAAAGTATCGAGAAAGCGATCATGAAATACTTCCCAGGCAGGGCTGGTGAAATGAACATCAAAGCTGCTCATGCGAGCTTCGATGCTGTCTCAGCTGTGGTGCCGGCTAAAAATCAGGTAGCCCCCAAAGTGGTTGCCAGTCTAGAGGTAGGCGGTTATGGTGCTCTTAAAGATGTTAGTAGCTGGCGTGTCTTTGCCCCCGTTGTAGACGAGGACAAATGCATAGGCTGCAAGACTTGCTGGATCTACTGTCCAGAGGCTGCTCTCGAGTGGAAGGAGAACAACAAACCCGAAATGATCTCTCGCTCATGCAAGGGCTGTGGAGTATGCGCAAATGAATGCCCTGTTAAAGCGATCGAGATGAAGAGGGTGGAGATCCACAAATAGGAGTGTATGATTTATGGGTGACTATGAAGTAATGGTCGGCAACAAGGCCGCAGCCGTCGCCTGCAGGTTGGCGAGGGTCAGGGTCGCTGCCGCTTTCCCTATCACACCTCAGACAACGATCACTGAGTACCTCTCAGAGATCGCTGCCTCAGGAGTTATGCCCGGATTTGAGTTCGTTAACTGTGAGGGCGAGCTTCCCTCTCAGGTAATCGCACAAGCTGCTGCCCGTGTGGGCGCTCGCAGCTTCACATGCACCTCCGGTCCCGGACTGCTCTACATGCACCATCCTATGCAGGAAACTGCAAGTGGTCGCGTTCCGCTCGTTATGGCGGTTGTACACCGCGGTGTTAAGAGCATGCAACCAGACCACTCAGATCTTATGACTCAACAGTGGTTAGGTTGGCTCAATCTCTATGTTTCGGATGCTCAGGAGATACTAGATACAACAGTAATGGCATACAAGATCGCTGAAGATGCACGTGTACGTCTTCCATGCGTGGTCGCATACGATGGATACGTCCTCAGCTACACCGCAGAGCCTGTTGATATCCCTGACCAAGAGATGGTTGACAAATTCCTTCCACCTTACAAACCCCCATCAAGTCTCTTCTATGACGACCCGGAGTCCGCTAAAAGTCGAAGAGGTTTCGGAGGCGATGGATCAGACCCTAACCAAGCATGGATTGTTCATCATAATGCATCTTTAGCTGCTGAGCCCGTAATAAAAGAAGTTCACGCTGAATGGGCAAAGCTCACTGGTCGTAGCTATGGAAACGGGATGATTCAACCATACAAAACAGAGGATGCTGATGTCATTATCACGGCAATGGGTACAGTCGCCGGTAGCGCAGCAGCTGCTATAGATAAACTTTGGAAGGACGGCAAGAAAGTCGGACTTGTAAAGATCCGCAGCTACCTGCCTTTCCCAGTAAGTGATATTAAGGCTGTCGCAAAGAACGCTCAAGCTATTGGAGTATTTGATCGCAGCATCCAAGTCGGCATGGGTGGTCCCGTCTACAATATGATAAAGAGCACACTTTACGATGAGACCCACATCCCAGTCGCAGGCTTTGTTGGTGGTATGAGTGGAAAGGAAGTGACCGTGGATAACTTCGTCAAGCTAGGAGAGAAGACCCTTGAGTTCGCGAAGACAAAGAAAGTCGACGCGCACCCTATCTGGGTTTAAAGAGGTAATGAAAAATGAGTAAACCAGTTTCAAGACCGCAGGTTCCGATGGAGGAGCGAATCATCACTCCAGGAAGCACTTGTCAGGGCTGTGGTGCTGCGATGGCTGCACGTCTAACCTTTAAAGTGTTGGGACCGAACGTCATTCGGCATGGCATCCCCTGCTGTCCCGACCAGGTATCGATGACTCCTACAACAGGTTCAGTCTTCGAGGGTGGTGGCCCTTGTTTAACCGGTACATCCCGCGCCCTCAAAGCGATGGGAAGGACCGACATCAAAGCGGTTGCCTTCTTCGGTGATGGTGGAACTTACGACATCGGCCTCGGAGGCATTATGGCTGCTGCACAGAGGAACGAAAATGTCTTCGTAATTACGAAAGACAACGAAGCTTACATGAACACAGGCGGCCAGCACAGTGGTGGCTCCCCTAAATATGCGGAGACAACCACCGACCCAGTCGGCCCCGCAAGCCGCGGTAATCCTGCGAACAAATTCAACGCAGCATTCGCCTTCGCCGCAATGGGTGTACCATACATCGCTACTGCAAGTGTTGCATTCCCCGAGGATCTTATGGCGAAAGTAAAGTACGCTAAAGATATCGAGGGCTTCAGGCTTCTCCTTATACAGAGCCCGTGCCCAGTTGGCTGGCGTTTCGATCCTGCAAAGACCATAGAGGTTGCCCGCTCAGGAGTACAGAGCGGCATATGGCCTCTCTACGAGATCGAGGGTGGAAGCACCTTCAAGCTAAACTATAAGCCTAAGGAGCTAAAGCCAATCAACGAGTACCTGAAACCTCAAGCTCGATTCCGCCACATGACTGAGACCGAGATCAACGAGATTCAGGTCGCAACAGCGAAGCGGTGGGAAAAACTCATCAAGAGCGACGAAGCAAAGCAGCTCCAGTTCTAAACTTTCTTCTTTTTCTTTATTATACACATTACTCTAGTTTACCCTAAAATAACGCATATACCCAGGTTTGTCCACAAAAAACCAAAATAAGCACCGAATTCAGATTTCATCAGAAGGCAATTGTCCCTTCTAAAAAATTAATATTACACATATCTGGAATCTATTAAATTCTCAGCAACTCGTCACTGTCCAATCATCCTAGACCAAAAGCTGATTCTCCTACCCCTACACTTCAATTATTCTATTGCTGCACATGTTCTAGCTGTACTTGTGCTAATTCTATCTAGACAGGGAAAAATAGGCTAGCAACCTAACCTTAACCTCATTGAATGCTTGGACAGACAGAGGAATCAGAATAATTCAGTAGAGTTACAAGACAATCTATAGAATGTCGATTCTGTTTTAGTGGAATATCCTGGACGAACGTGGACAAGTATGAAAGATTTAGGACTAATCCTTACGAGTTTGGACTCATCAAAACCCAATTCACATAAGCTTTTAATTTCATTAATTGATATAAGAATATGCCCCAATAAGGAGCGCGTTTAATTTGTTTCTGCTTAAAGTTTAAAGCATCATGGGTATAGCGATTCGGTATCTTGTCTAGGTTTGATAAGCTCTTAGGAGGACTACCCCGGCGGTTCTACTTAGTAGCATTCGCTGGATTCCTCTATCAAATGGGTTCCTTTATGACCCAGCCGATCTTAACACTCCACTATCTCGAGGTTGGAGCAAGCGTGGCATTGATCGGCGGCCTTCTGAGCCTCCAATCAATACTGCTTATTTTCTTTCGATTCCCTTTCACTATTATCTCACAAAGACTTGGAGAACACAGGATACTTATTTTCGCATACGTGGTACAATTCGCTTCGTTATCTCTAATTAGCCTCTTAAGAGATCCAGCATTACTAATTTTCATTCCCCTAGTACAGCTATCCGCTACCGCTCTATTTTTTCCTTTAACCTTGAGCATGTGCAGTAATATGGCACCTTCGGAGAAGCAGGGAAATGCTATTGGGAGAGTAATGGCTATTCTGAGTAGTTCGGGTTTCATTGGGCCAGCAGCTACTAGTCTGCTTCTACGATGGCTTCCATATGCAAAGGTGATTCAATGCGCTGCTTTCTTTCCCCTCGTAGGTTTAGTCGTTTACTGGATTATAACCAGAAACACTATGGATGAGAATATTATTACGCCAAATACAAATATTCCTCGCTTAATCACTCTCCGAAACCTGGTAGGCCAGAGAAATGTTCTGATTCTTGCGATAATTCGTACTCTTTACTCAATCAGCAACAACGTATTCGTTATCCTATTCAGTTTATATGCTGTGAAAACGCTCAATTTTGACTCATCTTTTGTAGCAGCCCTTTTTTCAATACAGGGCCTAGCAAATTTTTCTCTAAAAGTTCCCTCTGGATGGGTGAGTGATAAAATTGGGCGAAAAAACGTTCTTTTAGCAACTTTCATTCTAATAATAATTACCTATCTTGGATTTGCTCTCTTCACTGCTCCCACCGTATTAGTGGTGGCGATCTTCTCTTTTGGTGCTCTTTGGGGGATCCGAGCCGTGACCGAATGGGCCTTCCTAGCGAGTATCGTTGCCCCCGAGGTTAAAACTTTAAGCGTCAGTTTCATGGAGAGCTTTTGGGACGCCGGCTCAGCGATCGGTGGCTATATAGCAGGTACGGTCGGAGTTTTCCTCCCATACACAACGATATTCCTTCTGCTTGCTGCCCTTAATGTTCCTGCACTTCCCAGCATACTTATGCTAAAGGAGAAGCGAAATAAGGAGATGAAAACGTGAAAGTATCTGACCGTATGCATTATTCAGGGATCCTCCTCGGTGGATTTACTGCGCTTACTATACTCAGCATTATGAACGGGGGTTACAGTTATGTACTCGATCTCATCAAAACCGAGCTAAAACTCAATTACACACAGAGCGGCGCATTAATGTCAGCGTATTTCATCGGTTATACTCTAGGGCAACTTCCATGGGGATACCTTGCGGATAAATATGGAAGTCGACGAATAATGACTTTGAGCACTTTCGGTGTCAGCTTAGCTACCATACTCTTCGGGTTCAGTGGTGACTTCACCACCGCAGTAGCTAGTCGTTTCTTCACCGGTCTCCTCGGTGCAGGCCTTTTCGTTCCAAGTGTTAAACTAATTGCCCAGTGGTTTAAACAAAGCGAGCGGGGAACAGCCCTAGGAATCCTCAATATCGGTGGTAGCGTTGGTGTTATTATCGTAACTTGGGCGACACCGCTTTTAGCAAGTGGTTTCGGTTGGAGAACTGCACTAATAATACAAGGAATTATTGGGGGTGCTTCAGCTCCTATTCTTTGGTATACATTACGTGATGGGGCGTATGGAAACAACGACATTAAGGCAAGTGCTACCGTATTCAAGCAACCCAGCTTCTGGATTCTTTCCCTAACTCAGTTTATTCGTTTAGGTAGCTACTACACATTTCTAGCATGGCTCCCCCTATTACTAAAAGAGGATTTTGGTCTCAGTACCGTGCTTGTCGGCACCGCGATGAGTGTCCTCAATATTGCTGGGATGATCTCAAACCCAATGGGGGGTGTTCTTTCAGACCGTATAGGTGAGAAACCGGTTCTTGCAGCGAGTTTCTTGTTGTTAGCATTTAATGTATATTTGTTCACAGCGGGACCCTCAGGAATATATCTCTACGTGGCAACATTTTTTCTTGGTTGGCTGATCAACTTTACTCGGAGTCCAAGTTTTACTATTATTCCGCGTCTGTTTGGTGTTCAGGCATCTGGGAGCCTTACAGGCATCCACAACACTTTTGCTAGCTTCGGTGCGCTCTGCCTGCCCTTCCTTCTAGGGTTTGTTAAGGATACTTACGGAGGATATGCTATCGGTTGGGTCATCCTAAGCGCTTTGATGATTCTAAGTTCTTTACTAATTGTGACTATCCCCAACCGCTCTGTGTGAGTAAAACCTTTATCTTTGAGCACCACTCGAGTTTCAGAACAACCAAGAGGATGAACGGTATGCCCTACTGTCCAAAATGTGGGAAAGAGGTTAAAGATGAAGATGTTCACTGTCTAAGTTGCGGAGCAAATCTCAAGGCTGGGGGTTTTGTCTACCGCCGCTATGAAGATTGGGGTAGCCGTGGTGAGAAAAACGAGAAAGGCGAGAAGGATGAGCGGAACGAGAAACGAGAGAAAGAAGAAAAGAATGAACGCGATCGAGTGGGGGGTTCACTTATGGGGGGGCTTATTCTTCTTTGGCTTGGTATTAGCTTCTTACTCCGAGAATATGGTTACATCACCAACTCAGATTGGTGGTCTTGGTTCCTTGTGGGCATTGGAGCACTCTTAGTGCTTCGCGGGGTATGGGCGGTTATTCAAAGTGGTCTACATGCAGGAATAGGGTATATGATAGGGGGGCTCGTGCTTACCGCCATTGGAGGCTCGGAAATATTTGACATTAAAAACGGTTGGGCAGTTATTCTCATAATTGGTGGGGTTGCCATAATTCTCTCGGGGTTTATCCAAAGAAAGAGTAATCCGATGCCTTAGAGAAACCATCTGTAAAACACTCGGTAAAGATAGTGTTCAACAATGACCGCTGTTTTATCTCTACCGAATACACGGAAGTAGCTTTTCCCCATACACTCTACTAAGTCCCCAATCTTGTAACGGGGAAGCATGCTTGTAGATATTATTAAACGACCCCACTCGCCGCGCTTTAACTCATGAAGCATTTTGATGCCTGCCCCAGTCTCAACTTCGAATAGGTAGGTATCGTAGTTCGGGGAAACGTATGGCAGGTTATCTCGCTGTTGAGCAAACGCACCTTCGGTTGCAGTATACATCTCTACGACGGGAACTTCTCCATACATATGACGAAGCTCCTGGGCATAGTGGCTCTGAATCTTCGCAACGCTTGTACTGTATATTACTTTTAGTTTCCATAGGTCCCGAGGGTAAATGCCGTGTTTTTTCTTTACATACCGAGCAAACCCGGTCTGAACTGGAGCAACCCCTATTATGCTAACTATTTGCTTCTCTCTCGACTTCTGGTAGATATACTCGTAGCGACTCTTCCATCCTTCAGGTGTCAGATCTGTCTCAAGGGCATCAATATCCTCCTGACGAGGAACAAGGGAAAGACCCATCATCATAGGGTTAAGTTTAGCGTAAGTTCCTGAGCTGAAGCCATAAACAACCTCTTTTCCACCCGATAGAATCCTTCGCATATTGCTCGGAAACTGAAGATTAAGTACGCCCCCTGCGAGCATTGCGAGCCCACCGTTGTGGAGACTAAAGTTGAGAACAGCCCGACTCCCACACTTAATAAGATCTTGAAGGTGACGTGGTGTAACCGGAACAATCTTCGAACCTCCTGTAGTTCCCCGCGTCATCACCCAGGTGAGAGGCTCCTCATCAAGAAATACAGAGTGATGCTCCTCTCGGACCCTACGAAATTGGGGTTCAAAGTCAGAATACACAACTGCTGGGAAACTCCGACGGTAATCTTCAATTTCATAAATTCCCGAAGCATTCTTCGAGGAACCATACTCAGTTTTTCCATAACCCTTCAAGAGCTTTAGCATTACCGCTTGCTGGGCTTTGATGGGATCACGAATACCTTCCTCCCAGGCGTCTAGGTTAGTCTTGATCCTTGTTAATGGATCTTCGGACATACAACAGAATAAGCGTATGAGACTTAGATATAGACTCCTTGAATCAATAGCGATCACTATGAGTGAGTAACACCTTTATTTTAGACCCTCCCTCAACCATTCAGGAGGCTCATTTGTATGCCTTACTGCCTAAAATGCGGTAAAGAAGTAAAGAACGATGATATAACCTGTACATATTGTGGCATTTCACTAAAAGAATCATCATGCAATTACAATAGCTTCAACAATGAACACTGGGAAGAACGCATCGATGCTTGGGCTAACCATATTGAAATCAACCTCAACAAATGGCGAGAGGAGAGATTCCTAGGCTCCTTAATGGGCGGACTCATACTACTTTGGCTTGGAGTAACCTTACTTCTTAGAGAATACGGTTACCTTATAGGCGGCTGGTGGGGCTGGTTTCTCTCAGGCATAGGTATCATCTTTTTCGGTCGGGGGATCTACTCTATTTCAAGAAACCACCAGGGACGTGGGCGGGGATTCATATACAGTGGAGTAATAGTTGGAGTAATGGGGGTTACAAATCTACTTGGAATCGCGAATTGGTGGGCGATTTTACTCGTAATGTTGGGATTAATCATCATACTATCCGCTTTTAACAGACAGTTATAGAGTAACCTCTATAACTCTCACCCCTTTCAATGTCTTCAGTGAATCCGATTGAAGAGAAGCGTAATTCTTACTGTAGCTGAGTCTAAACGTTTGATTGCAAAGGGTGTAGCAGCCCTTCCTGAAGTACAGTATGCCATGGAGAAAGGAATGGTAGTAGTTGCTACTGGCACCACCAACGCTTATGTCCTGCAAGAGATCAAGGGAGAGAAATTCGACTTACGCAGATACCGAAGCGGTATTACTACCCCCGACATACCAGAAAAAAGCAAGGAACCTATCGGAGAACCAATTCCTGATGTAGTTTACAAGAATGGCGCTATCGTTAAGGAGCTTAACAGATACAACGCTGTCAAGCAGATGGGCAAGGGGGACGTGTACATTAAGGGTGCGAACGCCCTTAACTACGAGGACCAGACGGCGGGAGTCCTCATCGGTGGAGGCGATGGTGGAACCGTAGGTGCAGTCCTTGGCTCAATAATCGGTAAACATATACATCTTGTAATTCCAATTGGACTCGAAAAACTCGTTTATGAGGATATTAACGACCTTTACCTCCTGAGCATGGAAGAGGATTATGAAGGACCTAGCATGTGGCCAATCAGCGGTATAATAATTACGGAGATTGAAGCGCTTGAGATTCTCTGTGGAATATCAGCCACGCTATTTTCAGCTGGAGGTGTAGCCGGAGCTGAGGGTAGTGTTCGTCTTCTTATTGAGGGCGATGACGATTCTGTAAACGATGCGCTCGAACTCATTAAGAGCATCAAAGGCGAGCCACGTTACCTCCTTTAGAGGCACCGAAAATGCTCCGTGAGGAGACTTTAGAGTTTCTTAACAAATATGAATTAACCGTAGACCCCTCTCAAGATGAACAGCAACTAATAGATCCAGAGATAATTCAGCTACTAATCAAATCCGCTGGAGTAATGCAAGGGGATCGAGTGCTGGAGGTAGGCCCAGGAGCGGGAAATATTACCATTGAACTAGCACGACAGGGAGCTAAAGTAATAGGTATAGAAAAGAACCCAAAATGGACGCCTCTTCTAAAAGAGAGACTAGACGATTTCAATGTAGAGTTGGTCATAGGAGACGCTTTGAGGGATAGACTACCTGAATTCGACAGAGTCGTGTCAAATCTACCTTACAGCATCTCAGAGGCTTTCCTACAGCGTCTTACGCGACTCAACTTCCGATCGGGAGCATTTCTCGTACCTTCAAGCTTCGCAACTATTGTAAATGCTCAGAGGGAGGACGAAAAGTTCAGCAAGCTCAGCTTCGTATCAAGACTTTTTTTTGATTTAAAGAACATAACCTCTGTTCCTCAAAATGCCTATCATCCTTCACCGGGAACTTCAACAAGTATACTGGCAGTTACCCCTCGACTCCCCTCATCTTTAGGGGAGGTATTACTTCAAGAGACTTTGAAACAGAGCGATAAGAAACTTGGTAACAGCCTACGAGAAGCTGTAATCAAGGGAGCTATAAAATATAAAATACCATCTACAAAAAAAAGTGCTGATAAATATATCACGGGAGCATTCAGAAATCTTAACCCAGAATGCCGAGTTGGCCGTTTATCGCTCATGGAGCTCCAGAGACTCTCTATTTTCCTAGCTGATCTCAAAGAATTTTCTGATTGATCTCATCCCAGACTCCATCGATAATCATCAATGTTACATTTCCCTCTGTAACATGCAAAATAGCGTTATGGTGAGTGAATGCTTCCGGTAAGTTTGAACCTGACCGGTCACCAAATCCCCCGTGAGTACAGTCAAACTCAACTTCAACGATTTTGAAAGCCGGAGGCGCGAAAGTCATAGCTTGTGTTACCTTAATGATATTTACTGAATCCGCTACACCGTCGAAGCTGAATGTGGGGCTGCTATAGATAAAACGAAGTGAAACCTCTACGTCAGGTTCAACTAAATAGTTTTGTTTGGCCTGCCAAGCATATATCCCAATCACGGGGATACAGAGAGATACAATTATCAGGGTAAGTATAATTATCCCAGATTTCCTGCTCATGTTAATCAGATATGCATCTCCTTACCATCTTGATAATGCTAAGGAAACGAACAGTTGTTCGAAAATTCGAACAGGCTATAAACTAGGGTGTAAGCATTTTTTTACCTCAATTAACTCGATAAAAGAGAATAACCCTATATGTCTCCGAGCAGATCGCTTACTAGAGAAGCAATGAAGGCGTATGTTTTACTCAATACAGAACTCGGGAAGGAACCCGACGCCATCAAAGCGATGAATGGCGTCAAAGAAATAATCGCAGTTCACAGTCTATATGGTATCTACGACATCCTTGTTGAGGTGGAAGGTGAAACCATGGAGAGGGTGAAGGAAGTTGTCTTTAACAACATAAGGCGTATTGACAACGTAAAGAGCACAATCACTCTAATCACTTACGGTGAGCCCGTGAGGAACCCATAAATTATCAAACATATGAACCATCGTTAAAAGAATACATTCGTTCCTTACCGATCTGTCAAGTACAAAACCGGTCTGATTCTGGGGGAGAGTCTTCACATCAGTAACTCTTTATCAAACTATACATAATTATTCTTGGTGAAAAAATGGCGGATAAACCCGCGATAGGTTTTGGGGGATTCCTACTTGGTCTTGGTTTAGGATGGCTCACATTAAGTAGTATGTCATTGAACTCTAATTTGCTATCCATCCTTCTAATAATTATTGGAGGAAGCATAGCTTTATCCAGCATTCTACGATGGATGAATCTGGCAGTTTTCTCTAATTTAATAAGTGGTGCAATGGGCGGCCTAATTCTTGCCCTTTTATTAACTCAGGGATCCAACGTTGTCACATACTTTAGTGGAACCAATTTTAACCTTCTACCTTACTCAGCTACACAAGACACAAGATTAACTGGCTCCCTCGTTGAATCAAACATTATTTTCAAGAACCAAAACATAAACGGCCCCGTAACAATCCAAACTTGGGACAAAAACGAATATGAAGTAAAGTTAACCATAAAAGCAAAAGGAGCGAGCCAGAGCGAAGCTGACAAACACCTTTCTGAATTTAAATCTGAAATAAAGAAGAGCATTCAGAGTGAAGGTGCAGTTCTTGAGCTATCATACTCGTACTCTAAAGTAAAAAATCCCCCATATGAGATCTCAGTCGAAATCATGCTTCCTAAGAACATCTACATCGACGTTGATTCATCTTCTACCAATGGATCGATAATGCTCACGAACATCCAGGGAAAAAATATTAAAGCTTATACTAGTAATGGCAGAATACAACTCAACAACATAAAAGCCGATGTCCTCAACTGTAAGACGAGTAACGGCGCGGTACGGGGTGACATCGATGCAACGAATTGTAACATTAATACTAGCAACAGTCCGATCGACCTTAAAATCTCTTTAAATCAGAGTGGTAAATACACCCTCTTTACAAGCAATGGACCTATAATCATTGTCACCACAAAAACCGCTGGATATACCCTTAACGCCAAAACAAGTAATAACATCATTAATCTCAACTTACCTAATTTAGACTACTCAATCAATATGAATACACACAAATCTGCAAACACGCATAACTTAGAAAACTATCCAATAAAAACAGTTCTTGATATTCAAACATCTAATGGAAATATAGAAGTATCAACGATCTCATCAGGTGGTTACTAGAACCATTAATAAGGGAATAACCTAAAATTTATTGAGTTATGATCTCCCGTTAAATCGTTATTTTTTTCGAATACCGTAAAATGAATTTGTGGTTTTTTGGTTAATGATATTTGTATAAGCAAGTTATCTAAGTAAATAATGACATGAATAACCACTCACTGAAAGGGTGGTATTATTGGATTCTTACAATGAAGAAGAACTCCGTTATGAAGCTTATTTCGGCAACCTTTATTACGTTCCCCAGCTACGATGCTGCGGGAGATTCCGCGTGTCAAGGGAATTCAATTATATTGTAAGGCTACACGGAACCAACCTTGATGGAACTAAAGCAGTACCATATGCTCTTAGCGACATCAAGGGCATCGGTGTCCGAATGGCTCTATCCCTCGTTAAGGCCGCAGGCGTGGATCCGACCTATAGGTTGGGGAGCATCTCAGACGCGGAAGTTAAGCGTTTAGAGGACGCATTGAACAACCCCGAGGTAGTTGGACTACCGAACTGGATGCTCAATCATAGGAAGGATCCCATCACCGGGAAGGATTTACACCTTCTCGCAAGCGACCTTGATCTGAGGACCAAGGACGAGATTGATCTCATGAAGGAGACCCGAAGCTGGAAAGGCGAACGCCACACTCGAGGTATTAAGGTACGTGGCCAACATACAAAAACCACAGCACGAAAAGGCCGAAGCGTAGGCGTTTCCAAGAAGCCTGAGCAGAGAGGCGGCGGCGCCAAGAAGGAGGGTTAATCTGAATGGGAGATCCGAAAAAGAAGCATAAATCATACACAACACCACGAGTACCCTACAATACCGAAATGTTCGTTGAGGACCTAAAGCTATTAGGAGCATACGGTCTGAGGAACAAGAGGGAGCTTTGGCGCATTAGAACACTTCTTAGCCACCATCGTCGTCGCGCTCGATCACTTCTAGCCATGATTGGAAGTGAACGTGAGCTACTTGAGAAGCAACTTATTGGTAAAATTGCTAAAATGGGTCTTATCGCGCCGAATGGTTCGCTGGATGACATCCTCACCATGAGTGTTGAAGATTTCATGGAACGTAGACTTCAGACATTTATCTACCGTAAAGGAATGGCGAAGAGTCTATGGCAAGCTCGCCAACTCGTTGCACATGGACACATCGCGATCAATGGTCGCGAGGTTACCGCCCCTGGTTACCATGTAACAATCGATGACGAGAAGTTACTCGAGTTCACAGATGTAAGTCCTTACGCTAACAAGGATCATCCGCTCCGGAAAGAACTCGGTGTAGAGGACATGACGGGAGGTAAGTCAAGATGAGTACAGAAGAAAAGTGGGCTATTGTTCATGTCTTCAGCAGCTTCAATAATACCATCATTCACATGACCGATCTAACAGGCGCCGAGACACTTGGTTTCGCTACTGGTGGAATGTTCGTTAAAGCTGATCGCCTAAAGCCTAGTCCCTACGCAGCTATGAAAGCTGCCCAGCAGATTGCTGATTGGGGAAAAGATAAGGGTGTTATTGGGATCCATGTTAAGGTTCGCGCACCCGGAGGCAACGGGTCAAAGACCCCTGGCCCTGGTGCGCAGGCTGCAATTCGCATTCTTGCTCGTAGTGGCTTTAGGATCGGGAGAATCGAGGAAGTTACTCCGATACCTCACGACGGAACAAGGAAACCCGGTGGCCGAAGAGGCAGACGACCTTAGGCGGGAACGAAGTTGAAGGTAACGGTGCTCAGCGTCAATGAGGAAACGATCCGGTTCATAATTGAGGGTTGCGATGCAGCTTTCGCTAACGCGCTGCGGCGTACCATGATCACAGACGTACCTACAATGGCCGTAGAAGATATATTCTATTTCGATAACACCAGCATAGTCCCTGACGAAGTACTTGCTCACCGCATTGGAATGACCCCACTTAAAACAGACTTGGAACACTATGTGCTTCCTACGAAATGCGATTGTGGGCTTGAGATGGGATGCCCTAAATGCAGAGTTACACTCAACTTGAGTGTTGAGGCTAGTGAGGGAACCAAAACGGTGTTCAGCGGAGACCTGATTTCGGTAGACCCGGCGATTACACCAGTAAGTTCCTATATTCCTCTTGCAAAGATTGCTGCAGGTCAAGCTATAAAACTAGAAGCATACGCGCAACTCGGAACGGGACGCATACACAGTAAGTGGAGCCCCGTCTCTATGGCAATATTCCACAACATCGCAGAGATCAAAACCGACGCAGTAACCGCAGCCAAATGTCTAGAGGAATGCCCAAAAGGCGTAGTGCTCAAAGGGAAAGATACTGTAAAAATCGTTGATATACAAGCTTTCAACAGGTCACCGATCTGCGCCAGTCTTGTACCAGATGGCGTTATGAAACACATGAAACCGGATGAGTATATTTTCACAGTAGAATCCACAGGCGCGATGCCTCCAGAGGCAATTGTCTCTGAGGCGGTTACAATTCTAAACGGTAAATTCGAAGAGCTGAGGCACAAGTTAGACGCCGGAGATATCCATGAGGAGATCGAGGACTTCGCTTTACCCACTGAGGTTGGTAGAAGACTCTACTCTATTGGAGCTGGCGACTTCGACGAAGAAGAGGAAGGAGAAGAAGGAGGAGGAGAACCAAAATTTGAAGAATTCTGAGCTTGAACAAACTATTAAGGACTTGAAGGTCGCAGGTAAAAAAACTGGGCACGCCTACTTTAGCGCTCTTTCTGATGGTCTAGACAAGGCTAAGCGGGCCCGCGTAGCAATCAACATCAGCGCTATTAATAGGCTTACAGAAGCGGGGGAGGTCGCTGTCATACCCGGCAAGGTCCTCGCCTCGGGGAAATTAAATCACCCAGTGACGGTGGCGGCTTTTGACTTTAGCACAGCTGCTATTGAAAAAATCAAAGCTGCTGGTGGTGAAGCAAAGACCCTGAGCCAACTGATAGCTGAGCCTCCCGAGAGTTCAAAGGTCAAGCTACTCAAGTAAACCCTTTTACCTCATTTAAAATCAGTTTGTTTTGCATCATCTGAAAGGTTTAAATTTCAACTCGGTATGAAGAGTTGGCGTACTGGGTTCGTAGCTCAGCAAGGTAGAGCGGCGGCCTCTTAAGCCGTTGGCCGAGGGTTCGAATCCCTCCGAACCCGCCATTTATTTATAACTAATCTATTTTGTCAATATTCCTAATAATTAAAGTGAGGCTAACAATGAGTCAGCGATGAATCAGGCGACTCATTTATGTTCAATATAAATAAAAAAATAGGATTTGGTTTATTTTGTGTAGCTACCGCCAGTGAAGTATCTTCCTTCCATAAAATATCTCGGGTAGTATCAATAAGCCAGTCAGGGACGCAGCGAAGACTATGACCCAGTCCATTGGATTAGTTAGCCATATCATGCCGAATACACCGAAGTATGGTAGGATTATGGTTAGAACCATCGATATGGAGACCGCGACAAGCAGGAATTTGTTGGAGGTGAATCCGGTGACGAAGGCGTTGTGTTTCTCTGATCTGCAGTTCCATACGACGATGAGTTCCTGAAGTGACGCTCGCATGAAAGCCATAGTTCTCGCAGATGCGAGTTTCTCCGGTGTGAGTGGTCCAGGCAGCATATAGTATTGCCAGTAGAAAAGTCCGCCTGTAAGACTTAGTTGTAGAATGAAGGTTACGAGTATTGAGGCGAATCTGCCATGAAGGATTCCCTCGTTGGGGTCGCGTGGTGGGCGCTTCATGACATCTTTTCCCGGAGGATCCATAGTAAGAGCTAAGGCGGGTCCACCATCAGTTACTAGATTCAACCAGAGAATCATAGCCGCTGTGAGAGGCAGCTCCAAACCTAGAAGTGCGAAGACTCCTATAATAGCGAGTTCATCGAAGTTGCATCGCATGAGGAAGAAGGTGAACTTCCTTATGTTGTCGTAGATGGTTCTACCCCCTTCGATTGCTTTCACGATTGTCGCGAAGTTATCGTCAGCGAGAACCATATGCGATGCCTCTCTGGTGACGTCGGTACCCGTAATGCCCATAGCAATACCTATATCGGACTGCTTGAGGGCTGGTGCGTCGTTGACACCGTCACCGCTCATTGCGACGACGTTTCCCTTTGCTTTTAATGCCCTTACGATCTTGATCTTGTGTTCGGGTGAAACCCTTGCGTATACGTTGACTTTTTCCACGATTTTCTGGTAGGATTCATCGTTCATGGCATCGAGCTCGGCACCTGTCAAGACCTTTCCATCTTTTAGGATACCCAACTCCCTTGCTACGGCTTCAGCGGTTATCTTATGATCACCAGTAATCATTACAGTCTTAATACCCGCCTCGTCGCACTTCTTTACAGCATCTTTCACCTCTGCTCTGGGTGGGTCAATCATGCCGATCAGGCCGATGAAAACGAGGTCTTTCTCGATCTCATCCTCGTTGAGCGTATCTACGCTTTCAGATTTGATGTTTCTATAGGCGACGCCTAATACGCGGAGAGCCTTTTGCGCCATCCGTTCGTTAGCCTCAAGGATTTCTCTCCTCTTTTCCGCATCGAGATTAATTTCTTTGCCTTCCACAGTCATCTTTGAACAGCGCTCAAGAACCAACTCCGGCGCTCCCTTTACATTACACATAAATGTCTCACCACCCGAGTTGTGGATTGTTGACATCCGTTTCCTCTCTGAGGAAAAGGTAACCTCATGAACGCGAGGATATTCCTTCTCTAGTCCCTCTTTATTAAATCCAAGTTTGGCAGCTGCGACTATAAGCGCGCCTTCAGTTGTATCCCCTAGGATCTTACCTGCATCATATATTGCGTTGGAGCAAAGAGTCGAGGACTTCAAGATAAGGTCTAAGCTTGATTTCTCTCCAAGCGTCAGGGGTTTTCCACCTAAGAGGAACTCTCCCTTTGGCTCGTAACCGACACCTGTAACGTCTATGGTTTTTCTATCAACGTAGATCTCCCGAACCGTCATCTCTCCTTTGGTTAGAGTGCCAGTCTTATCGGAACATACGACGGTGACTGCTCCAAGTGTCTCTGCTGAGGAGAGCTTCCGTAGTATGGCGTTTCTCTTTGCTAGCTCCCGAGAACCAAGAGCGAGTGATATGGTTACAACTGCGGGTAAGCCTTCAGGGACTGCGGAGACAGCGAGAGATACGGAGACCATGAGGGCATCGAGTATCGTCTCGATCTGAAGCCCAGTTCTCATGATCTCTACGAAGAAGATGAGTATGACGATGCCAATAATGATTTTTCCTAGCTTCTTTGCGAAACTCTCAAGTTTCTGCTGTAGAGGTGTATCCTCCTCCTCTACACTCTGAACTAACTCTGCGATCTTTCCGAACTCGGTGCTCATCCCCGTCCCGGTTACAACGGCCTTTGCGCGTCCATATGTGGCATAAGTTCCCATAAATACCATGTTCTTTCTATCTGCGACAGGGGTATTCTCTAGAAGGACTCCGCGTTTCTTACTTACAGGTGAAGACTCACCTGTTAAAGATGCCTCCGCCGTCATCAGATCCGTTGAATCCGTTAATATCGCGTCAGCGGGTATGAGATCCCCCGCCTCCAGTACGAGAATATCTCCAGGCACTACTTCTCTTGCAGGGACCACCGTTAATTTTCCATCTCGGAGGACATGTGCACGTGGTGCCTGTAATTTCTTCATAGCTTCAATGGCTTTTTCTGAGCGATATTCTTGGATGAAACCGACTGCTGCGTTTAAAATTACTATGGCTCCAATCGTGATCGCATCTACATACTCACTCCAGGAATCGCCACCATCGCTCTTGTACCAGCCAATGCCAACAGAGATCACAATGGCGGCGAGCAGCATCAATACAAAAACATCTTTGAATTGGTTGAGAAAGATTTGTAACGGTGTTACTCGTTTCTTTTCTACCAACTCATTGAAACCAAACCTCTTAATTCGACTCTCGGCTTCGCCAGAGGATAACCCGTTTTCATTAGTTTCTAGACCTGTCAATGCTTCTTGGATATTTACAGAGAACCATTGTTTCTTTTCCAAACCTTACACCGCGTGTCCCCTTCTAGAAAATTTGATTTACCTAAAAAGATTTGGGGGAAATGATTTCTTAAGTAATAGTATTATGGGCTAAAACGAGTGTTTTTTTACGCGCGATAGTTTCAAGCTATTCCTCTAGGCTCTTACTCATTCTTATCAATAGAAGAAAACATATTCACTTCATTAGACTATACGTGAATCGTGGTGTGTTCTTTGTTTGTCCTTCTATTCTTCTGTTAATGTATTGCCTGATTTTGCCTTCGGAGATTAGCTCGTTTAGGACGCTGATGAACGGGTTGATGTTCATGAACCCCTGTTTCCAAATAGCTTCCCACTCAATTTTGTCGAGTCCATAGATCCGTGACCAGCTGTTCCAGAGGAGACAATAATAGAGGTTTCTGAAGTCAACATCACCTTTCGAGACCACGTATAATATTTCTTCTTTTAGGAGTTTTTGGTTTAATTTGACTTTCGGGGGACTCCTTTTAGGGTCAAGCGTTTTTACCTCTGCGTTTCCGGGAGTCAGTTTTATGAGGCTATTCATCGGAGGTTCCCAGATTTTCTTTAACTCTTCTTTTATGGGTGTAAGACCAACGTTGTTGCTAACAAAGATGGATTCATTGTCTCCAATGCCGAGTACGCAGGGTTGATGCCAGTTAGCGATCCATATGGTTTCAGGTTCTTCGGCGTTTATTGCGCTTAGTAAGAAGGTACCTGTGAGCTGAGGGGCGATAAGCTGTAGAGCTTCACCGACGCCTAAGCCCTCTTTGATATAGTCTGATAGCATATGAACCGCGACTTCTGAGTCTACAAGGAAGTCGACATCTTTGGCGTAGCTTTTGAACGTATGCTTTGATTTTAATCGTGTGTAGTGGTCCATGTAGTTGTGTATCTCGCCGTTGTGCATCAGGGCGAGTTTGCCATCGTCACTTGTGAATGGATGGACCATCTCGTCGGTATTCATTCTGGGGTCGTCGCGTGCTAAGTTGCTGT
Source organism: Candidatus Bathyarchaeota archaeon (assembly GCA_041304325.1). Taxonomy (GTDB): domain Archaea; phylum Thermoproteota; class Bathyarchaeia; order TCS64; family TCS64; genus UBA8941. Next base: position 2,377 of record JBFYNP010000072.1, on the reverse strand, counting down.
ATCGGCTGTGACCGATTCCGGCTTTGCCTTCAAGCTTTTTTATCTCTGGAATTTTGCGTTTGACCTTGGCTACGTGTCCTGAAGCTTTGGCTATGCTTATCTTTCCGTTGTTTAGGGTACCTAATCCTGTTGCGTGGGCTGCGAAGTAGGGTTCCTGTAGCTCAAGCGCTTTTAACATGAGGGGGGCAATTGGTCTATCGCCTATGTATGCTACGAGCTGACACATATGAAATCGGAAGTTACGTTACTCTCCTCTTTTATTAGGCTTAGTGTATAGGTTTGCGTTCGATAAATTTTTATGGGTTTTTTGAAGTGTATGATTTGGAAGAGTTGAAAAAATACGTGAGTTGGGATTTATTTATAGTTTTAATTTGCCGCGTTCAAGCGCTGTTCCACCTGTACGGCTCATTTCCTCTATACCTATCTCTCGAACCTTTTCGATGAAATCATCGATAGTCGTTGGATCGCCAGTTACCTCGGCAATAAGGTTCTCTGGTTCGATATCGAGTATAAGTCCGTGGTAAGTGTTGATGTGGTCGAGGGCGTCAATACGAGCTGCTGGAGTTGGGGTGCGTAGTTTTATCATCACCATTTCGCGTGTTATGGTGCGTTCTGGATCGAGGCGTTTAACCTTGATGACGTCCACCATTTTGTCTAGTTGTTCAACGATCTGGTTTAGGATTTTACTATCTGCATCCACTGTTACAGTCATCCTGCTTAGCCCAATTTCTTCTGTATTTCCTACAGTTATCCCGTGAATGTTGTAACCTCGTCTTCTGAATAGGTTCGATACCTTAAACAGGACACCGGGTTTGTCCTCTACTATGAAAGATACTATGTGTCGAGGCATTTCATTCACCTATTAGGATATCTTTGAGACCCATTCCTGGTGGGATCATGGGGAGAACATTCTCCTCAGGGTCTATCGGGACTTCTATAACTGTTGTGTGATTAGATTTTATGCTCTTATGTATCTCTTTCTCGAGCTCCTCGACACTTCCTATGCGAATGCCTTCAGCCCCATAGCTTTTTGCTAAAGTCGGGATGTCTGGGTGCTGTGGCCTCTTTACTGCTGAGTACCTTCTGTTATAGAAGAGGCGTTGCCACTGTGCGACCATCCCAAAAACTCCGTTGTTTAGAACCACTATTGTGATAGGAAAATCTTCGTCAACTGATATAGCGAGATTATTCTCTGTCATGGCGAAGCTTCCATCACCACTGATGTTAAGTATGGGGGTCGTTGGTTTTGCTGCTTTTGCGCCGATTGCAGCGGGTGTTCCCCACCCCATTGTTCCAAGTCCTCCGCTACTTAGGAAGGTGTTAGGTTGATAGATGTCGTAGTGTAGTGCTGCCCACATCTGATGCTGTCCTACATCAGTGACACAGATGCTATTACGAGGCATCGCTCTACGAATTGCCTTAATCACTTTTGGTCCACTAAGAGGGCGATCGCTATCTATCTCGCATGTCTGCTTTCTGTAATCCTCAACTCTTTTTAGCCATATTTGAGTTGTCTTTGCGTCTTGTCGACTTTGTGCGATTTTCATGCGAATTCCTTGAAGGGCTAGGCGAGCATCGCCTATGACACGTGTTATAGAGTCAACGTTCTTATCGATCTCACTCTTATCGACGTCGATGTGGATGATTTTTGCACTGGGACTGAAACCGAATAGTGCACCAGTGGTACGGTCGCTGAATCGTCCCCCAACGACGAGAAGTACATCGGCTTCAGGAACGATGTAGTTTGCCTCGCATCGGCCATGCATTCCACAGAGCCCAAGACTTAAGGGATGATCGCTTGGAATTGCGCCTTTCCCCATAAGACTATTTGCTACAGGCGCCATGAGAGTTTCAGCAAGCTCAACGAGTTCCTCGCTCGCACCACTAGCTATAGCTCCACCTCCTGCGATGATAACAGGTCTTTTTGCTTTAGCTAGTAGAGTAGCAGCCCAATTAATCTCCTGTTGATCTGGTTCTATGGTTAGATTGTATCCTCTGAAGCTGACAGAGTCGGGGAAAACCATCTCTGATTCCTCGGTCTGAACATCCTTAGGGAGATCAACCACCACTGCTCCTTTTCGACCCGTGTTCGCTATATAAAACGCTGATTTCACGGCAGCTGGGATCTCCACAGCATCGAGTATCTGCATATTATGCTTCGTTATGCTGGCTGTTATACCGATGATGTCAACCTCTTGAAAAGCATCAGTTCCTACCATGCCTCGGCTAACTTGACCAGTAAAGGCAACAACCGGTGAGCTATCTAACTGAGCATTAGCTATCCCTGTCACAATGTTCGTAGCTCCTGGGCCGGAGGTTACCTGAACAACCCCGACGCGTCTCCCTGCACGAGCGTAACCCTCCGCCATATGCGTAG
>JBFYNP010000071.1:0-74354 GCA_041304325.1 Candidatus Bathyarchaeota archaeon | reverse complement strand
GACCCTCTGTCGGCTTGAAGGGGACTTCCGTCTCCTTTCCGCAGTCAGAGCACGTTACTTTGTGCATCTCGCGGGGTCCACTGTCTACACTTCGCCTGTCTCTATATCCCATTGTATTTATTTCTCCTTTCGTACAAGGCAACCGTTAGGTTTCCAATATACGCTACATGGGTCAGGAATCCCGACTTTTAAACGTATGCTTATTTTTACATTTAAAATAATTTTTAGATCTATTCAAGTTCTAGGTACAACTTATTTTTAAATAATGAAAATAAGTTACTTAAAACGAAAAATGGTGTCATTTGTAACCCTTTTTTACTACACATGAATATTTCTAAAAAGATAAATGATTGTTAAAACAGTTAACAATTGGTTACATGCAAACTTTTTATAGGACAATATCCGCGACTGAAGGGATGAAGCCTGTAATCGGTATCACAAGTTCCTTTAATAATACTGATCAGAGCTATGTTCTTCCATCATCGTACATTCATGCTGTTGAGCGTGGCAGCGGTATCCCGCTCCTGCTTCCCCCAACGCTAAACGTCGATGTTGATAGGCATCTTGCCCTCGTTGATGGCATCATTTTAACGGGAGGCGTAGATGTTGATCCATGCTTGTATGGTGAGGATCCGATTCCCCAAATGGGTACTATTGACCCTATACGAGATGAATACGAGCTTAAACTCACACGCAGAATCCTAGAGACACGGAAACCGGTTCTTGCTATCTGCCGAGGTTGTCAGGTTCTAAACGTTGCGGCTGGGGGAAAACTCTGGCAGGACATAAACAGTCAAGTAAAAAATTCGATCAAGCATAACCAACAGGCTCCAACATCCTATGCTTCCCACACTGTGAGAATGGCAAAAGATTCAAAGATCTATGAAATCTACGGCGTAGAAACAATAGGAGTAAACACGTTCCATCATCAAGGTATCAAAACTTTAGGATACGGTCTCAAAGAGATTGCCTGGGCTACTGATGAAACCATAGAAGCTGTTGAAGGATCTGGAAAATTCACTGTAGGAGTTCAGTGGCACCCAGAGCGGATGCTGGATAGTGATCACCTCAAACTTTTCAAAGCATTAATTGCAGCGCTTGAGTACTCGAGTTAAATTAGAAAAAAGCAGCTTATTCATCCGCGTCTCTGAAGCACATTAACTTACCACTTTTCTTATATATTTTCGAATCACATCCCCTTTGATCCTAATGGCAAACCCTATAGTTCAAGTGAAAACAGAATTAGGTGAGATCAAAATCGAGATCTATGAGAAACAAGCGCCAATCACATCTAAAAACTTCTTACGATACGTAGATGACAAACTCTACGACGGTACCACATTCTTCAGAACTGTAACTATGGACAATCAACCCACAAAAGAGCAACCAACCGCTGTCAAGATTCTAGTCATACAGGGCGGTCAAGTTGATAAAGCTAAGGAGTATTCCCCCATCGAGCATGAGACTACCGAGAAGACTGGGTACCGCCATCTCGAAGGAACAATTTCTATGTCTCGGATGAAGCCTGGGAGCGCTACATCAAGTTTCTTCCTGTGTATCAGAGATGAACCCGAGCTTGATTTCGGTGGAAATCGTAACTCAGATGGTTTGGGTTTTGCTGCATTCGGGAGGGTTATCTCAGGTATGGAAGTCGTGAAAAAAATACATTCTCAGCCAAAGGAAGGTCAGAGAATTACTCCTCCAATAAGAATACCCTCAATTTCAAGGGTCAAGTAACTCTTACAATCGTTTTAATCCTTCTTAACAGTGAAATACACGTGGTTTTTCTGAACTATTGGCCTAGCTTTCAATACATCCATATTCCCGTTTGTTAGAACTTCTTCATTAACAGTAGCCGATACGACCTCACCTACAAAGAGTGTATGATCACCACATATGACGCTATTAACAACCTCACATTCAAGATGACCAAAACACTCACCTATAATCGGAGGCCTAACCTTTTTCGCAGCGATTGGTGTCAAACCAAACTCTCTGAACTTGTCAATGCTTCTACCTGATTTTACTCCACATTGATGCATCCTCTCTTTCAAATCAATTCCAGGACTGTTGACAACAAACTCACCCTGCTCCGCGATTAGGTCATGACTGTATCTTTCAGGCGCTATTCCTATACAGATTTGGGGAGGATTACTACTAATTGGCATATACATGCCAACTGTGATTATGTTTGCCCGGCCATTTCTATCACAACATGTCACCATAACAATATTTCCCGCAGGTCCAACTTGGAGTCTCTTATTCTCAGGCATCTCGATTTTTGGCATGATAGGTTCGAGTAGATATTAGATTAAAAACTTTGACGCTAATACACATCTTAGAGATAAATCTCTGGGTCTTTATCCTAATATGGAAGTGCACTCTTTGTGGTAAGATCATTTAATTCATAAAAAATATACCACGACTCTCAAAAATGGAATTTAATGGTGGGCCCGAAGAGATTTGAACTCTTGATCTTCTGATTATCAGTCAGACGCCTTACCTAACTAGGCCACGGGCCCATTGCACCTTTACTGAATTCGCCTTCTAACTAAATTTTGATGAGTTTAGTCATCCCCGATATTTAGCTAAAGGCGTATCCCGTTAGGCGAGATTTATGGGTGAGACTCGTAAATTTAAACTTCACTAGAGATTAGACCTTCGTATTTAGGATTTAATTAAGCGTTCTGTAGGTGCTTCATATTTACTCTTTTCTGTGCCAAAGATGCGTTGGTATATTCTATATTATGTTAGTCTATAATGCTCTTAAACCGAAGCACTCTAACGTTGATCTGGAATATTATGCCCCTCAATGAAGATGCCTTGCGAGAACTAGACGAATTCGATTCTTTGATGCGGAAAAAATTTGATAAATATCGGAAAATGATTTTTCTACTTAGAGATGTGATCGAAGGCTTCGACGTCAAGGATACCCGCAGCGTTAAAGAGATAGAGACTTATCTAAAACTCATCGATCTCGCTGAGCAGGAGATCGCGGATCAGGAGAGAGACCACCGTGAATGGCTCCGGAAACGGGTTGCGAGTAAACGCGGTATTCTTGAGGGGCTAAAAACTCGTCTATTTAAGGCGCGTGAGGAGCTCGGAGTAGAAACTGATGAAGATCTGATTAATGAGCTCCTCAATATGGCTGAAGAGCGCATAATGAATTTGAGTAAAAACAATGAAATATAGACGCAGGCTAGGTGAAATGAAACCTATTTAACCCACTTTAATCGAAAGAAGTATTACATTTAAAGAACACCATCCCCAGTGTTTACCGATATGAGTTCAATTCAGCGTAAAAAGCTCCTAATTATCCTCTATACTACGATAATTCTTATTTCAACAGCTTTCGGAGCCGGTATGACGCTAATCCCCGTCTACGCTGAAAACCTCGGAGCAGGGATCTTGGAGCTTGGCTACATAGGGGCTCTCGCAGCCGCGGGATACACAGTGATGACGATCCTCTCCGGTCTCCTACTGGATCGCTACGAGAAAATTCGCCTTTACCTAGCATTCAATCTTTTAACAACAGGCGCATTAATATTTCTCTATTTTACTCAGAACCTAGATGGCGTATTATTTGCACGTGCATTAATAGGATTTACCGGTGGGGCCTTCTGGACTTCAGCAGGAACGGTTACAGCAGATCTTGCTCCGAAAGATCACTTAACATTTGCAATCGGTAGATATAATCTATCTTGGATAATCGGATTCGTGATTGGGCCTTTCTTCGGAGGCTTCATCTCGGATGCCTTCGGCTACAAAACATTATGGCTTTCTCTAGTTGGAATAATAATTATTGCCGACGTGCTCATCGGCTTTCTGCTAGTTCCAAGTATTCGCCTTAAGAGCAGCGCGAATGAAATCCGATTCGATTTTCCAGCAGTTAAGCAGCTTAAATATGCCTATTTAGCTATGATACCGTACGCACTTGGATTAGGCCTTTATTTCGCAATAATCCCTGGATACCTCGCGGAGTCAGGAGTTTCTGCATCAGTGATAGGTGTTCTCATCGCTGCTTCCGGTGCAATCAAAGGCGTAGGTTTCTTCTACTCTGAAAAGATAGTTGCGCTAGGTTCATGGAAAGGACTGCTTATGGGAGCTGTCCTCTTAAGCATCTCACTCCTCTGGATAGGATACTCCGCAACAGGGTGGGCTTACCTCCTTCCTCTCCTACTATATGGCGCATCCAACGGAATCATTGAGCCCATCATTTTAGACTATTTGGCACGTAACTCTCCAAAAGACTCTCTCGGAACAACTATGGGAGTATACGAAGGGATCTACGGTGCATCTACCTGTATAAGCCCCCTTGCCGCTGGCTTAATTGGAACTTATTACTCCTCTGCTACAATCTACATTATCCTGTCCATGGTTTCTCTATTAATAATTCCCGTAGCAAGGAAGCTTAGAATTTAACCTAACCTTTTTTTATAACCTAACATAAGATGTTAACGTAACAATTCGAGGGATGAACATGGGGTATTGTTTTGTCCAGGCCCTATATAGGGCTTAAAGAATCAATTCGATACAGAACTCGAGTTACGCCAAACAAGGTTTTAAAGCGACTAGCCCTTCTGAACGCTATTCGCATACCTAGTCCGGCATCGCGAGGTAAGAATCATGAACCAGTTACCGAATAAGATAGATTTCCTCTTAATGGAGGAGAAATGGGAGAAGCTATGGGAAGAGCATGGCACATATAGGTACAACTGGGAGGATATGAAACGTCCCAGATACAGCATCGATACTCCGCCACCTTATCCATCAGGCGATTTTCATATGGGTAATGTCCTTAACTGGACTTACTTCGATATCCGAGCCCGATACAAGCGGATGCAGGGATACAATGTACACTTTCCACAGGGTTGGGATTGCCATGGTATGCCTACTGAGGTTGCTGTGGAGAAGAACAAAAAGATACGAAGAAGTGATGTTCCGCCAGATATTTTCCGTAAGATGTGCGAGGAATGGGTTGAGCAGTACATTGGCAAAATGAGGACAGCTATAATTCGACTTGGAATAAGCATCGACTGGACTCTTGAATACCGAACAATGGATCCTTCCTACATACGAAAGATCCAACTTAGCTTCTTAATGCTGTACGAGAAAGGCTACATATATCGAGGGGAACACCCCATCAACCACTGTCCACGCTGCGAAACCGCGATCTCCGATGCAGAAGTAGAGCGGATGAAACGTACCGGAAAGATCTACAGCATCGGTTTTACGGTTCCTGGTGGAGAGCTAATCATAGCTACAACACGTCCAGAGTATATTCCTGCTTGCGTAGCCATAGGGGTTAATCCAACAGATAGCCGATATAACCAACTCATTGGCAAACAGGCAACAATCCCCATCTTCAACAGAAAGGTCCCTATAATCGCTAAGGACGATGTGGACATAAGTTTCGGAACAGGCGCCATGATGATCTGCACGTATGGAGACAAAGCCGACGTCATCGATGTAGCTAAATTCAAGCTTCCAGTGGTCAACCTGCTCGACAAACGTGGACGTCTGAACGAGAACGGAGGCAAATATCAAGGTCTAAGCGTAACCGATGCACGGAAACAGATCATTGAAGATCTTAAAGCTGCAGACCTTCTACGTGATGAGAAACAGCTTGAGCAGGAGATAGGGACATGTTGGCGCTGCGATACTCCAATCGAAGTGGTGAACGCGAAGCAGTGGTTCATGCGCACCACCGCATTAACAGATAAAGTTGTTGAGCAGGCGAAGAAAATAGATTGGTACCCCGACTACATGAGGCATCGTCTCATCAATTGGGCTGAGAGCCTCGACTGGGACTGGGTGCTCAGCAGACAACGCGTCTTCGCAACACCTGTGCCAGCATGGTACTGTAAAGAGTGCGGAGAGATCCATCTAGCGGAACCCGATGAGCTCCCCGTGGACACAAAGATCACTCAACCACAAGGCAAATGCGCCAAATGCGGGGGAAGTGAATTTACGCCCGAATACGATGTAATGGATACCTGGTTCGACTCCAGCATGACGTGCCCCATTCACGCAGGCTGGCCCGATAGGCCCGATTGGCGTAACCTCTTCCCAGAGAGTCTACATCCCTCTGGGCAAGACATCATTCGAACCTGGGCTTACTACCTTATGGTCAGAAGCCTAGCCCTATTCAACGAACCCGCATATAATTCGGTGCTTATCAACGGGATGGTGCTGGGAGGAGACGGACGAAAGATGAGTAAAAGCCTCGGAAACTTCGTCAATACCCCAGAAGTGTTCGGGAAGCAAGGTGCGGACGCTGCACGCCAATGGGCAGCCTGCGGAGGGTCCACAGGCACAGATATCCCGTTCAGGTGGGAGGATGTTGAGTATGGCAAACGTTTCATGACGAAGCTATGGAACGCCAGCCGATTCGCCGCGATGAAGCTCGAGGACTACGACACATCTATGAATCTTACGGAGCCAAAGCTTCTGGATAGGTGGGTACTCGCCAAACTGAACAAGACAATAGAAACCAGCACCGCTGCGATGGAGATCTGCGACTTCATGAACGCGACGGAGGCAGCTCGCAACTTTACCTGGCATATCCTTTGCGACCACTATATTGAAGCAGCAAAGTGGAGGCTCTACGGAGCGGGTGATGACAAGATCGCAGCCCAGCAGACCCTCTACTATACCTTTGCAAAGACTCTGCAGCTCCTTGCTCCAGTATTACCCCATACAACGGAGGAAATATTCAGCCACATGTACGCGAAGAGCCCAACGGACAGCATTCACATTAGTAATTGGCCTATAGCCGACCCATCACTCGTGGATGAGGAGGCAGAGCGAGTTGGAGACCTCCTAATTGACCTCATAACCGAGCTACGTAAGGAGAAAAATAAGCGCGGCATCAGCCTCAATAAACCTGTGAAAAAACTCAGTATCTACGGACCCCCCAATACCGTAAAAGACCTCAAACTCGGAGAGGTGGACCTTAAAGAGACCCTCAAGATCGAGCAGATAGATTACAACGAAGGTCTAGGGGCCACTAATGTGGAAAACCGTGAGGGACTATCATTCACACTCACGACTGAGTGACATATACCCACTTTCTTTGTAGGCAAATACACATACCACGTAGTACTCTTCATATTGATCTACATGGATGAAGAGATGGTTCCACTTAGAGAAGCAGAGAACGAGGTTAAAGTCGTTACCCAGCGCCTCGCTCTGCTACACATCGCTTACGCGAAGACGCTTATCGATGAATACGGTTGGGATAAAGGAAAACAGGTCATCCTTGACTCAATAAAACGATACGGTGAACTCGTTTCGGATAGAGCCCAGAAAGGCTACCAAGGATTACCCAAGTACGGGTTCTGGGAGCGTCGCGAGGGAAAGCCACAATTATGCGAGTTGGGAAAAGTAATGCTCGAGCTAGGGGAGCCAGAACTTGGAGCATTATACTGTCTAATTGATCCCGCGAAAACTATGGCTACTGATCCATCTAAGAAGATGATTCATACAAAATGCATGATTTTCGGTGATGATGAGTGTGGATTCGCAACCGTCCCAACTACCGAGCAGGATCAGGCTTCCTTTAAAAAACATAAAGACTGGAGCGGTGTTGACCCTCTGATCCATAAGAAGCTCAAACGTTAAAACTGACGGTAATTCGTAATTGCGGCGATACCGCCGAAAGCTCTGCTGAGCATCTCGCCTTCCTCAGTATGGCTTGTGACAAGTTCAAAAGGTGTTTTCGACTTGACCGCTTGCTCCACGAGATACTCGATAAGGTCCGTCCTCTCAAGCACTTCGACGTCTCCACCACATTTACTGCATTTCAATTCGCCGAGCTTTGACTCGAATTCAACGAGTTCAATATTATCTATGATCTTGTTTTCTACCGCGCCACAGGCTTTGCATTTAAGTCGGAATATGGTTCTGCGGACCTCTTCGCTGATGATAAGCGTTTGAACATTCTGGCTTTTTAAGGCCTGTAGGATCTCCTGCTCACCATAAGCTGCGTTTCCATCATCCTCGCCCAGGTGCTTCATGAACTCTGTGATGATTCGCCTCTCCTCATAGTATCTAGCGTTCTTGAGAATATCTCGACTCCTATTTACAAGCTCCTTGATACCCTCATGTCCAGTGTACCCTGTGTCAATTGGGCCGAGAATCTTGTCTTTTAACTGGTAGTGAAGATGTTCACCGTTAATGAAGTCCTCTTTTGTTGGGCCTGGGCCTCCGAGTACTATTCCTTTTAGGTATGGCATGTTGAGGAAATGTTCTGTGAAGTACTCGCCAACTCGAACATACCATTCGTTCACTAACATATCTCGGATGCGCTCGTAGCGACGGCTAGACTGGCCTCCAGCTCTAGTCTTACCTGCAACTCCACTACTATATGTCTTGATGATGTCTGTTCGATTACCTTTAAGGGTCCCAAAGGCTGCGTCTTTGCTGTCCAAAACGACCAGACCATACACCTCTTTAGCTGCTAACATATTGAAGAGGGGTTCGAGCATAAACTGGTGCTCGCATCGGTAGTAGTAGATAGAGATAGGCTCAGGGGGGCTGATCACGAATGTCTGCATGTCTCCTACGCCGAGCTGGTCACTGGCGATGCTCCCAGCGAATACTGCAACGCCGTTTGGAGGGATACTCTTGAATAATTTCAGACGTTCCATGACCTTGGTGAGGGCATCCTGAACGTTCTTACGCGTAGTCTTGGATTTGATGTTAACCGCTGTTCCAAACTCATTGCGTAGGTCATTCATAACCTCCGAAACCTGTTTACCGGGTGGAACATAAACAGATACAAGCTCGGTACCACGCCCTTGAAGAGCCTCAAGCTGCTCCAGCATTCTCTGGGCACGTAGACGATCCAGTGGCACGTTACCGCTCATGACTCTTCACCTAAACGCCTGAAAATGGAGTTGATTCCATATATATGTTACCTTTAGGAGGTTATCAGGGTACCGTTATTTTTACCCTGAACCGTTCGAATGATCTCCTCTGGGTCTCGTCCATCAATTATTGCTACAGGGATCCGTCTCCGGGCTGTGAAATGAAGAGCTTTAAGGTCAAAGAGGCCATAATCTCCTGGGTCCTGTTTAAAGCGGGTTTTAATTATTTTCTCTAGATCCCTGTAGCTGAGGGTGTCGTATTTCTTCGCATCTTGGTACTTTCGCGGGTCTTTATCAAAAACTCCAGGGTAATCTGTGGCATTGACGATTAGGTCCGCATTTATTGCACCAGCGAAGAGGGCGGCTCTGTAATCTGTACTGCTACCTGGAGCATGTCCTCCGCCAACGATTATCTTGTCTTTAAGGTGAGATTTTACCTCGGTGCTTCGGCGATAGAGGTGTTGGTCCGCAGCGTCGCCTAGAGCAGCGATAAGGAGAGTGGCGTTCAGATGCGTGGTTATTATACCGAGACGATCCTGGATGTTCCGCGACGCACCGAGCTCCTTACTAAGGTTGATGTACTGTCGAGCTGGGCGACCTCCTCCGCAGACGACAACTATGATATGCCCTTCATTATGGATCTTTTTTAGTGCAGTTGCGTATCTGTTGTAGGATTCAGCATCTCCGCTTCGCGTAAGGAGGCTTCCTCCTAGACTAATCGAGACCTTCATCGAGTTCGCTTTGTTATCCACTGTTTCATAATAAAACGGTTCTCACAAGTATTTTATGTAGATAAGGTTCAACGAGCTTTTTGTTCAGCTCGTCTAATTGTGAGGTTTGCTATCTAACGTAAGGCCTGTTTATCAGGTAAGTCTGGGAAGGTGTCCTTCATCTTCTTCTCCACAACGACAGCCGCCTCCTCGACAATCTTCTGGGCGTCCTCGTTTGCTGTCTGGAAGTTCATACTGATCCCCGATGTAGCTCCAACATCCATGACTAGGCCGCTGAGGAGGTTGCTGATATCACCGAGCTCCTTTGCTATCTGAGGGTTAACTGAGGACATGCTGTTTTTAATGTCCCTCATTACACCGAGAACTGGAAGTAGAGTGTAGGTGATGTCTCCAAGCTCACTGGCTGTCTCTATCCTGAGCATTATTTGCTCCAGAGCCATCTGTGCGTTTAGAGTCATCTTCGCCATTCTGCGTATCTCTGCCAATTCGTTGGCGTATATATTTGCGTGAACAGTGTCATGGGCCTGATATGCTTCTACAATCTTTTTGAAGAGGGCTTTATCACGCTCATTGAAGCGTAAGGCTTCCTGATCAATTCTTTGAATCTGCGTCTTTATCCGTTTGACTGCGTTGTCCATCCTCGGCTTTAATGGCGCTGGAGGGTTCATCGCATCTTTAACTTGTCTACCGAAGCCGGGTTGGTCTCTTCTCTCCCAATTGCTTCCGAAGGATCCTGCCATAAACTATACCACTAGTTAAGGTGATGAGCCTCATCGGATAGACTTATCATCGGCATTTGATCATGTCTGTTATCTTTAATGTCGGTTTTTATTGGGTTTTTACTCTTTTCAGTAAATTAGCTGATTTGCTCTAGTAGTATCATTTGTCGAATCAATGCAATAAGGTATGCTATAAAGCCTAATATTGCATTTATTTTATAAATTATATTCGTCTCCTTTCAAAAAAAAGGAGGTCATTTATTCATCAACTCTAAGGAGCATCTCCCAAACGGGTTAAAACGAGGCCTACATTATCACTCGCTATAAAAAATCGGATGAGAAACCTTGAAAAAAAGAGACTATCAAACTAGTGGAACTTGTTCAGAGAAGATACAGTTCAACATCATCGACGGGAAACTATCGGACGTAGAGTTTATTGGAGGGTGCGAAGGGAACTCCCTGGGAATCTCTAAACTTGTTGAGGGTATGGAGATTAATGAAGTAATTTCTCGGTTGCGAGGTATAGACTGTGATGGAAAGGGCACTTCATGTCCTGATCAACTCGCGCATGCTTTGGAAGATTATATCAACGAAAACTGAAAACAATTAAGCCTAGGTTAAAACCGAATATTCTTAGCGGTTTATTTTGAGCTCATCTATTGCGATGTCATAGGCCATACCTGTAGCAGATACGATGATCCCTCTACAACGATTAACCCATAACCCATTTCTCTGATACTCCTCATAGTCTTTATTCAGATCAAGGCCAAGAAGGTCTGAGCAACGAAGACACCCATGTTCTTTATTAAAAGCATCTGTAAAAGAACGAGCGTACCAGTATACGGCTCTGTTATTTGGCCTAGAAGTAGTATTACGTCCAAAGAGGAGTCCAAGCCCTATGATAGCGCCCACTATAGCTCCACAAACCTCTCCGCTTCTAGCGATCCCTGCGCCGAAGCCAGTGGCTATCTTTGGGATGATCTCAGATTCGACGCCGAAGCAGTCAGCGAGAGCGAGTAAAACAGCTTCAGAGCAGAGGTAGCCTTCCTCAGCATATCTCTTAGCAAGGTTAACAGTCTCATCTCTACTGAGCATGTGTATTCATGTTTGATTATGTTCATGTCGAGATAAAATGTTGTCTAAGGTCGTAGCTTCGAATTGGTGCAAGAATGTAGCTATGATCAGAGCGAGGATGTAACCTGAGTGGGTTCATTGTTCACTATTTGTGTTGAGTATGGTTGAATAGGTTTTAATCCGTGTGGTGGATATTTCCCGTTAGGCGGGGGTCCCCAAGTGGCCAAAGGGGCGGGACTCAAGATCCCCTAGCTTAGGCTTTCGAGGGTTCGAATCCCTCTCCCCGCACCAACTTTATAGCACCCAATTGTGAGTTGTGATTGATGATCGAGTTTAACTTATTGGAAAATTGCCTTTTGCAAATATCAAACTAATCTGATGTTTTTTTGTTCTGGGAGAGATGTGATTATCGTGATCATCTTTATCTGGCAATCTATCTTTTGTATTCAATAATTGAAAGAATAATTTTTAGCAGGGGTTTTGTTGACTGAGAAGGAGTGGGGGATAGGAATCCTACGAGGGAATCTACTTTGGTTGGTTATCTGTCAGTGTATATGGATGTTTACAACCAACATTCCTCGTCCGTATCTTCCTCTTTACATTCAGCAGCTTGGTGGTGCTCCTGCAGATATCGGATTTGTGAACTCTGTTGCGAGTATAGCAGGTCTCTTTCTATACCCGTTAGGTGGATACATCGCTGATAAAGTTGGACGCGTCAAGATCGTAGGTGTTGCAACCATCCTCTACGCATTCAGTTTCATTCCTTTTGCATATGCTCAGAACTGGCAGACAATTGCAGCAGCCAGTTTTTTCCAGAACCTCGTGCTCTTCTACTCACCGATATTAACTGTAATACAGGCAGATTCAATAGCGGCAGGTAAACGGAGTCAAGGATTCGCCATCGCTATGTCGATTCCAGCCGCGCTCGGCATAATTTCTCCATACGTGGGAGGTTACCTTGTTGACTCCCTTGGAATTATGAGAGCGATGAATCTCACCTATATGATTGGCTTTGGAGCTGGACTCCTAGTCGCTCTACTAAGATGGTTCAAGCTAAAGGAGACCTTGAAGATGAAAGCTGAGAAAATCGATTACTTCAATATTCCTAAACTGCTAAAAGAATCCTACATAAGCTTCATTGAAACTATTCGATGGATGCCTAAACAGATACAGGTTCTCGCTATTCTTCAAATGTTAAAAGTCTTCTTCGTCGGTATTGCGGGTTCGTTCTGGATCGTGTATGCGACAGGGGTTATGGGTCTCACTGCCACAGTTTGGGGTTCAACTTCAGCACTATCCGGAGTTTCTCGTTTAATCTTCTCATATCCTTCTGGACGTATACTTGATCGTTTAGGAAGGAGCAGACTTCTAAAGATAGCATTGATTCTAACCCCAATTATGCCCATTATTTTCCTACAGATCCGTGATCCCGTGGGGCTATCCATGTTAGTTGTATTCATGGCTTTAGTGAACGCGTTTTTAATGCCTGGATTTCAGTCACTTCTCGCTGACTATACACCTCGTGAACGTAGAGGGCGGGTCACCTCTGCTGTAGGAGGAGGAATGTTCTTTGTAGATATCAGAGGCTCAGGGCTTGGAGGCGGTATGCTTCTGTTCATTCCTTCAGCTCTTGCTCAGATAATAGGTGGTTACCTGTATCAGATTGATCCAAGGTACCCCTTCTATGTTATGAGTGGTGGATTAGTCTTAACATGGCTCTGGGCTTGGTTAAAAGTTAAGGATCCTGAGAAACTTGAACAATAAATATCAATTACGTTACCCTGTATACGTGATTTGTATCCCATTTTGTTGAAGTCGATCCAACAAATTGGTCACCTCCGTAAGGGATGTAGAGTATTGAATATTCCTCTCAAGGGAAGTGTGGTTAATACATTTTGAGAAATACTTTGGTAGGATTCTCCTCATTGAAATGACTCCCTTCAATTCACCGTAGTGTTTAATCATGCTGTTAAGGTGGGTTAGACATGTCTTCCGCTTCTCTAAGAGTGTCGGCGGTTCATAGTGTGAGCCAGAGAATGCGGCTTCGATCTCAGGGATTATCCAGGGGTTGCCTATTATTCCTCGCCCAGGCATTACTGCAGCCGCTCCTGTGAGATGTAGCATCTCAGATGCATCTTCGCCTGAGAAGACGCCTCCGTTAGCTATTACCGGGATTTCTAAAGATTCTACGACTTCTCTGATGCCTTCAGGCTCCACTTTTAAACCGAACTTCTTTTCTCCCGTTCGACCGTGAATAGTGATAGCGGTTACTCCAGCTTTCTGGAGTCGACGAGCGAGTGATACTGCGTTTCGTGCGTTGTTTGTAGCTCCAAGGCGAAGTTTGCAGGTTACCGGAATTTCTACAGCCGAGGTGATAGCCGAGACTATATCATTGGCTTTCTCCTCGTTCTTCATTAAGGCAACGCCTCCTCCGCTTTCGATAACCGTCTTTACTGAACAGCCCATGTTTATGTCCACATAGTTGTAGCCTAGTTGCTCGATGATTTTCGCTGCTTCTGCCATTGCTTTAGTTTCGGAGCCGATGAGTTGAACCCCGCTCATATGGCTTCCTTTAACTTTTTCAAGCATCTTGAAAATCGTGGGGTTTTTGTGAATAATGGCGAAAGGGCTGATCATCTCCGTGCAGATGAAGGGTGGATTAAACTCGGCTAATACAGAACGATATGGACGGTCAGTGTATCCTGCTAGTGGCGGAAGCATTAGCATTCGCTTCAGCAACCTGTTCATAAACTCGGAATCACCCATTACGTGTCCACCACCTGCTCAGCCTAAATTATTCTAGATCCGCGTGATAGAGGTGATCCTTATAGAGGGTTTAAGACGTTGGCCTTCTCGAGGCTGAGAATGTATCCTCTCAGCAACATCTATACCTTCAGTTACATAGCCGAACACCGCGAATCCTTGTCCATCCGGCTGACGTTTTCCTCCATAATCCATCTCAGGTTGAGACCCTAGAATAACACTGAAGCTGCTGGTGGCTGAACCTGGCTTCATTCTAGCCATACTGAGAGCTCCATTCAGGTGTCGAAGCCCCGTCTCCTCAGTCGTCTCATGCTGTATTGGCGGAAACAGCTTCTCTTTTTCAACCTGGCCACATTGAGCTACGGTAATTGGGACTTCCTGATTTGGAAAAGACTCCTCAATCGTTACGACACGAAAGAAACTGGTGCCATCATACAACCCAGCATCAACATACCTTAGAAAATTTGCAGCAGTAATGGGAGCCTCTTTTTCGAATATCTCGGCTTTGATTTCCCCCAACTCTGTTCTGATCAAAACGGTTGTTCTCGTCTGCATTACATTATACGCAGACTTTCTGGAGATTAAAAGTACTTTTATGAAGGTGTTACTTCTGGAGACCAAACTCCTGAACTAGTCCCCCATTAAGGACTAGTCCTTTCCATGTGAATGAAACGCTTTCACTGAAGGTTGCTTGGACGTTGTAGTCTGGTTTCCAAACTACAGGACCTTCAACGATTATTGTCCAGCCCTCTGAACTGTACTGTACCTTAGAGTATCCAAGGAGTCCCTCATTCAAGTTTTTCTCACTCCAACTTGAGGGGGTGGTTACTTTTAGGTCAGGGTGTTTCTCCATTATATACTGAACAACCATATTTCGGGCATCCTCAATACCTAAAACCGTTGAATTTTCATCGTTCCCAGGAGTTTTAGTCAAGCTGCTTGAGGCTTCCTCCACTTTACCTGTACTGTCAACTGTGCCGCTCCAACTGAATCCAGAACCGTCTTTGCCAGAGTACTTCACTTCTACGGAGTAAATGGGTCGCATAACAACTGGGAACTTCATAGTAACTAACCAGGTTTTTTCACCCGCGAACTGTATTGTGCCTGCACCTACCAAGTCCTTGGGAGTGAGATCGCTGTATTCCCAGCTCTCGGGGATTGAGATACTTAGACCGTAAAGATCTATAATGTACTTAACGGCTGCATCTCTCGCTTCCTCTGTGGAGATTGGCTCAACAAGTGGAGGCATGGTGTTCTGTATGCTCTTCTGATTCAACTCATCCCAGACTTCATCTATTACTGCACTCTTGACTTTGCCTTCGACGACTGTTATCTTGATTGTGTGCTGCTGACTGTGACCGAGCATCAAGCGGCCGGTTCGTTGACCGAATCCTGGATACTGGCTGACAAACTCTATTACCACCCTGTACTGAATAGGGTAACTCTCAAGGACCTGAACATCTACAATCTTAACCGTATCTGGTACTCCGTCGAATTGAAAGGTCGGTGAGGACTTCAGAAACTTTAATGCTATACCCTCAGCTTTCTGCTCGGGTGACTGTGTGTTTTGCATGGCGAAGATGCCTGCAGGAACCATACATGCCACAAGCACCAACGCGGCAATTAATGCATAATTCTTCAAACTATACACCTATACCATCAAATACACCTGAATGGTATAATCCCATAGATTCGAACACTAGTTCTAATTTGTAGAACACCCTGATTTTAAGATCTATTTTCAGTTAGTAGATACTGATAGAGCTCCCAGAGATCCATCTGATGGGATTTGCCGTCGAACTGTCCTATCTTGAATGCCGTCTGGACGCTGTAACCCACGGTTAAAGCGGTGACCACTGTACCGAACCCAACTGGTCCACCAAGGAACCATCCAGTTACGAGTACCAAGATTTCTATGCATCCCCTTACCATCCAGATCGGTTTATCGAGTTTACGAACAAGCCCTACCATGAGGCCATCTCTTGGACCCGCTCCAAGTGTCACCCGCATATAACAAAGACTCCCTACCCCTATGCAGATTATACTCGCGCCTAACATCGCCACTCTCCAGACGATGTCTACTGGTTTTGGGATCAGTCCACTAGAAATAACGATGTCAGTGAAAAACCCGATAAAATACATATTCATCACTGTGCCGAATCCGGGAGGGAAACCTAAAACCCAGCCGAGTAAAAGCACAACAAGTCCGACGAGCTGCGTCACCTGCCCGAGAGTTAACGTGCTGGAACCTGAAATTCCTACATGGAAGACGCCCCACGGGTTCATTCCGAGCCCCGAGTATAGGTTAAATACTGCTCCGAGTGCGAAGAAGAACAACCCAAAATAGAGTGAAGGCAGACGTTTTAGGAAGCTCTTAAGGTTGCTCCAGTTGATCGGCATGCCATCACCGGAGGTGGAGTAGTTGAATAAAACTACCGGTCTCTACTTCTCAACCTGCTTAACGAACCTACGGACCGTTCTCTCGAACTCCACCGGTTGATCCTGAGGTACCATATGGCTTGCATCTCTCAAAGTAACGAGCTCAAACCCTGGAATAAGTTTCCTCATCCTCTCAATCTTATCCGGGGTTACTATATTGCTTTCCGACCCCGCTATCAGCAGAGTTGGGATCCTGATCTTCTCAACATAAGGCCATAGATCAGTATCTCTACTTGACATCGATGCAGTTCCCATAGGTTTTGCTTTTAATGAGCCATCAGATTGTTTGATGAAACCATACTTGAGTCTGTTCTCGATATACTCGTCCTTGAAGTTGGGGTAACGCTTTCTAAGCCACTCCAGCACATCGCCTTCGCTTCCGAAGGGCTTTGGCGTTGATTGGCTCCATGGCTGTGCTGGTAGATCAGGTGGAACGATGTCAACGAGAATAACCCCCTTAAACTCGGATGGGTGGTCCGCTGCAAGAATCATGCTCAAGCGTCCGCCAACACTGTGACCGATAAGTACGCATCCTCTGAAGTCGAGCTTCCGGATGCATTCCCTGATCAATTCTGCGTGTTCCTTTAGCGATACTTTCTCTTTAGGAACCGAGGAATCGCCGTGGCCCAGAAGAGTTAGAGCTAAGATCCTGTTGTGTGGCTTAAGCTTCTCAGCGAGGAGGTCCATGCTATGCTCATCCATCCCCATACTGTGGAGAAGCACAAGTTTGCTTCCCTTTTCTCCCCATCTTGAATAATGAAATTTGTATTTACCAGCTTCTATGAAATCCTCATGTGACATGCTGTTTACATTAATTGGGAGGTTGGATACAAACTTTGGGATTACCGACGACATCAAGTTCTTCTCTTGCGATACTACCATTTACCTATGGTTGGTAAGGGCAGAATAAAAGTAACGAAGGACGGCCCATTCATTATCGCGGGGGGAGTCTCCTTAGTGAGAATGGTTATTGAGGCAGATCTTGACGGTTACCCGTATAAATGGCGAGAAGTTGCGCGTTACACTATTAGAGAAAGCTATGCCCTCTGCCGTTGTGGGAGATCCAAAACAAAGCCTTACTGCGATAACACGCACATTCAAATAAAATTCAATGGCTCTGAGACAGCTAACAGGGAACCTTACATTGAAAATACTGAGGAGTTTATTGGCCCCGACTTAAAACTAACCGATTACAGGCTTCTCTGTGTAGGTGCTGGTTTCTGCGATCGAGCAGGCAACATCTGGAACCTCACCGTTAACAGTGATACATCTAACTATAAAAAAACCGCAATAGATGAGGCAGGTAACTGCCCTTCAGGTCGCCTGGTAGTCTGGAACACAAAAGGTAACCCAATAGAACCGAACTTTGAACCGAGCATCGCAGTTACTGAGGACCAAAACGGAGTTTCCGGACCACTTTGGGTTAGAGGCGGCGTAGAGATCGAGGCTGCTGATGGGTATATCTATGAGACAAGGAATCGTGTCACTCTCTGTGGGTGTGGCAGATCAAATAATTACCCGTTCTGCGACGGCTCCCACCTTGATGACTAAGGAAGATCCTCAAAAAAGACATTAACCACCTGGATTAGACACCCCGGATTCTAATGTTACTAGCGACGCTTTTTGGTTGCTGCTCCCTATTTGATTTGGCTAAGCAGTTACTCTTTAATTGTGTTGCGTATGGATGTTTGTGATAGAAGGAATTTTTGTGTCCCGTAAAGAATCATTAACGCTAATCGTAGACGAAATTCCGGGTCTAATCGTAGGGAACCGTGAAGAGCCTCCGGGGCGAGTGATGATCGTTGATGGAGAAGGCCATGTCGTCTGGCAAATTGATACGCTGAAAATGCCCTATGACATAGCGCAAACTCCCAACGGTAATTATCTGGTTAATATTATTCGAGCAAGAGCCGTATGGGAGGTTACTTCAACCGGTGAAAAAGTCGGTGAACGTGTTGTCGGTGGTTATCCCTGCAGCTTGGAATTGTTACCTGATAACCGCATCCTAGTCGCTGGTTGGGATGATGATAAACCAGGTTTTGTGCGCGAGTTCGATGCCCTCGGAAAGGTTACATGGGGATTAGAGAATTTATGCTGGCCGTGGAAGGCGCAACGACTACCAAACGGCAATACGCTCGTTGCCGACGCAGGAACAAAGAAGGTTTACGAGGTAACCCCCGAAAAAAAGGAGGTTTGGGCTGCTGAAAGCCTCGGACCGGAGACACCTAAGCTCTTTGAGCAGCTTGGCCCGGTGTATTGTCAACGCATTACCAATGGTAATACATTGATTTCGATCCGCGGCGAAGACCGAATTATTGAGTTGGACCAAAAAGGTAAAATCGTTTGGCATGTGGAAGGCGATCTTATAAAACAGCCTTATTCAGCCGTACGGTTACTGAATGGCAACACCTTGATCGCTGATGGGGGTCATTCCCGGGTGATTGAGATCGATAGAGAGCATCATATTATCTGGGAAAAAGGTGATTTAGGTTACCCGGCTAAAGCATATCGACTTTAGATAGCTCGTGACAACTGAGCGCTTCTATCTCAGCGCATGGTACCTGAAATTTTTTTTATAATATTTTTGTAATTTTTTCCTTCATTGCTTGAATCGCTAGGGGATGATCACCGTATTGACCAATATACTCGATCAAAACATCATCTGGTAACTTCGCTTCTAAAACAGCTGCAGGAATCTCTACATCGCTGTGAATTGAGTCTGCGCTTAGGCTGACAGCGAAGACCAGGATCTTCTTCACACCTCTTTCAGCTAGAGTATGTACTATTTCAGTGATACTTGGTTTTTGAAACTCCATCCAACCTAAAACGACGTGTTCTGGTTTGTAGCCATTCATGATTAATTTCTCTCGTATCGCATTGCGATATTGATCTTCTTGTTTGTTCTGGTCAGGATAGAGGGTTTCCCATTCAGTTGGCTGTCCATGACCTACTAGTAATATACCTACTTCGGAGTGATTGATGTTAACGACCATTTCGTTTGCGCGTTCAACGAAAACATTTTGAAGAGAATCTGAACTCCACAATGCGCCTGTGTAACTAACTTGTATACCGTATTTCTCGGGGTGAATGCTTGCCACCATTTCTTTACCTGCTTCAGTATGAGTTGATTCAGTAATGAAGACCGGTAGGATGATTATTTTGCTAGCACCATCATTAATGGCGTTAATAGCCATTTCATCTGGCCTAGGGTTACTGTCAAGAAACGCTAGGTAAAACTTTGTTCCTTTTACCTCTTCATCAGGCATAGAACGCTTCAGATTTTCAAAATATACTTGATGAAGTTTATTATGGGCACTACCACCAGCTTCAAAATACTCATTTCGAACTGTATTGAAAAAAATGGGGCGTAAAAGCCATGGGACAAAGGGAACACTGTCACTATCTAACTCACGGATGGTTTCTATCCAAGGAAGAGCACTATAACCTGCGGGTTCACCGTGGGTAAAGTAAATGATCGCGGTGTGTCCATTTCCTCCATCAGTGCGATTTATTTGCGGTAAAATACGTATTTCTTCTTGGGAAAGGAAAACATAGTTAGCGATACTATACCCCGCAAACAAACTAAAAATTGTTATTAGACCAATAAGATGCAATTCTTTTCTTTTAAAATTTTTTAAAACCGTTAAAAACATTCCTCCTATAGAGAGCATAAGTAAAGCTCCATATAGGCCAAGTCGAGCGGGTGTTTGAACCAAATACTCAACAACGAGGTAACCAATCATCAAAGCGAGGCTGGAAACCAAAAACCACCTGATTTTCTGCATAAACATCTTGAATACAATATTAAGTTTTATTGTAAAAACAATTTGGGTCTAGGAATATTTTCTATGAAATGCACATGGGGTAATAGACCAGAGGTGCAGATGAATTACCCTTTTTTAATTATGTCTTAGAGCTTCTATTGGATCCATTTTTGATGCTCTTCTAGCAGGGTAGATGCCCGCGAAGAGGCTTACGCCGATGGCGAACAATAGAATCAGTAAAACGGTCTCTAGGCTGATTACTGGTTGATATGAGAAGTTGCTCATTTGGGCGACGTTGAAGAATGTTCCTCCATCAGCGTTCGCCTGTGAGCTCATTTGGAATCCTCCTCCTTCCCCAATTGTCTCAAGTGTGCTGTTTTGTGTGCCGGATAATATGAACGGTAGGATGTAGGACAAGCTTCCCCCCAGAATTATACCTAGGATCCCTCCTATTATCCCTAGGAAGAATGCCTCTGATAGAAAGATCGCCATTACTTCTCCGCTTTTAAAGCCGACTGCTTTGAGGATCCCGATTTCCTTGGTTCTCTCTATAACTGAGACAAACATTATATTCATTATTCCAAGTCCAGCTACGAGTAGGGAGATCCCGGCAACTACACCAATGAGCATTCCCAAGTATCCTGTAATTACTGTAGCGATTTGGGCTATCTGTTTGATGGATAAAATGTTCAGGTTCGTGCCATACATAATCTTAATATTAGCTACAACATCGCCGATGTTAGTTGGGTCAATCGTTTTAATGATAACCATGTTATATGATTGACGGTTTGTCAGCGCTTGTGCACCACGTGTTGATGTGAAAACATTATCATCTACAGAGAAGAGGGTTGATGCCCCGTAGGTGTTGAATGATCCAACTAGTGTTAGAACTTTTCGGACAGGCTCGCGTCCTCCGAGCTCAAGTGTTATGCCTTGGTCAATATTCATGAAAGCCGAGGAGAGGTCTTGTGGATATTGGGCGTTATTACCAGCCACAATCTCTGAAAAACTATTATCTCCATAAGGTCTCCCTTTACCGATTTTTAGCTCAGGGAAGAGAAGATTCAGGTAATACTGGTCGATCCCTATGAGGCTCATTGATCGTGCTGAGCCTATTCCATAAACTTTGACGCTTGTAGCAGTGATGGGGATTACGTATTGAATACCCGGTATCAGAGATAGCTTGTTGATGTCACCCTGTGTCAGAAGCACTGAACTCGTTTGAGGTCTAATAGTTATGGTGTTAGAACCTAACTTATTGACTTCTGAGACTATGCTAACTTGTATCCCCTGTGTCTGTGAGATCAATGCGATGAGGGCAGCTGACCCGATCATTATACCTAGGATTGTTAGAGCTGACCTTGTTTTCCTCTGACGAATTCCTCTGAATCCCCAGATCACGATATCAGATTTCCTCACTTCAAGGCCCTTCTCTTAACATACATGTATGCTATGATTACGAGTAGAAATATTATGACTGCGTATGGTGCATACAGCATAAGCATGCTGGGACTCTGGCTTTGAGGCGTGTTTTCGATTGGCAGGATAACCTTGTTTGTTGCCGTGATCTTCACTGGTATAGTAATTTTTCCAGTAAATTTCTGTGAAGTGTTTAAACGGTAACTGTACTCCACCTCCACAGGATACGTCCCATTTTTGATGGTTGAAGCTACATAAGTGATTGTTATCGAGGAAGGGACGTTTGTGGATAAGTCTCCGATGAATATTGTACTGCTTTGACTTGGCTGCATATCAGCGTTACCTTTCGGTAGAACCGTAACACTCTGAGCTGTGGTTGTACCTAAGTTGATTATCGTTGCTGTGATTGAGAAAGGCTTTCCTTGAACCACTGTTGAAGGATATGTGCTGGACTCTAAAACATCGATTACTACATTTCCGAATATCACTACGCTTATTCCAATGTTTTCCTGTTTCTGCTTGTAAAGGTTATCGATGTAGGTTAGAGAAGCTGGAATACTGTATGTTATTCCGCTGGAGTATGCGGTTACGAAGAACTTAACTGGGATTTTAAAAGATTGCCCAGGCTCTATACCTTCAATACTCCATCTATCTGCCCCAATTATCGCGAAGGATTGTGTGTTTGGTGTACTCAGAGAGAAAAGTATGTTCCTCGCCTTTTCATCCCCAGAGTTAAATATGGTTAAAGATCTATCGTTGATGGATCCTGATGCAATGTTTTGATCATTCAATGTTACATCTAGGATTGCACCTTTGGTAATAGGGTAATGAATACCTACTGAAATGTATCTGGTAATCTGCCACTGTCGAATGTCATCACTGTAACTGATCGTGAGAGATATAAGATACGTGTTCCCCGCAGAAGATGGTGAAGCAAATATTTTGAGAGGGATAATATTTGAGGCGTTCGCTTTTATTGACTCAAGTTGCCAGTTACCATCCGAATCGATGAGTGTTAAAGGTGAAGAACCTCCAACTCCAGGGAGTCCCATGGTAACGTCTATATTATAAGCGATTGAGTCACCGGAGTTTTTCAGGTATACAGCTAAAAGATTACTATTGCCAGCTATTAGGGTGCTCGTTGAAGTTGATACATTTATTATGGCTCCTGTAGAGCTCAACGATGATATGGTGAAACCAACGTTTCTGTATTCTACAGTTTCATCCGGTATTAAATAACTCATCTTAACCTGTATTGATACAACACTATTAGCAGTTTTTGGATTAACGTAAATCCTTTCATCTACTTCAACGCTTTCCCCAGGATCGAGATCGGCTAGAAAGTGGGTTCCATCCCCATTTAACACATACATTAACGATTCCTGAATCTGAGATGTAGCAGGCATATTGAGCGTGACCGTAAGGGATCTGGCAACTAAATCACCATTATTTTTTAAGGTAAGTTTTATATTGTTAATTTTTCCTGGAATTAAATTCTGAGTATCGGTTGATAGAGCCAGTTTCACTTCATTTTCCGCTTTCACCGGTTTTATACCATAAAAACTAATTAACAGCAAATATATATAAAAAATGATAAAAATCATTTTGCATCCATTTTTTTCATACCTGTGCATATTCCCAGTATTATTACGCATTTTTGTATACCTCCTTCTCGATTAACCCATCTCTAACCATTATCACTCTGTTACAATAATTAGTTAAATCCAAATTATGTGTAACCATGATTATAGTTACACCGCTTTCCGAGTTTAATTTATGAAAAACCTCAATTAGATTTCTCGATGATTCTGAGTCAAGATTACCCGTTGGTTCATCAGCTAAGATTATTTTTGGATCATTAACCAAAGCCCTTGCTACGGCAACTCTCTGCTGTTGCCCTCCGCTTAACTCGGTAGGCCTATTTCTCTCATATCCTTTTAGACCAACTCTCTCAAGGGTTTCAGAAGCCTTCCTAAGCCTCTCTAGGCTAGGGATGTTCGCTGCAACGAGTGGGACCTCAATATTCTGAAGTGAGTTAAGATACAATAATAGGTTGAATGTCTGAAAAACAAACCCCATTTTCTTGTTCCGAACATCAGCTAGATCATTTTCACCTAGTTTTGAGATATCAATACCATCTATGAAGACACTTCCTTTAGTCGGTCTATCTAGTGCTCCAAAAAGGTTTAGAAGTGTCGATTTTCCGCTACCTGAAGGTCCGACGATTGCAACGAATTCTCCTTGCTTGATATCTATGTTTACTCCTTTGAGAGCTGGAAAATCGATCTTACCGAGACTATATATTTTTTGGAGATCCACAGTTTTTATCACGCTATTTTGACTATTTTTCATGTCAGCGACACCTCCTTCAAGTCATGTTAACTCTATTCCCAGTTCTTTCGCTAACTTCTTTTTTACTCCAAATAGCTCTGCGAACGGCTGCATAAAAGTATGAATAATAATTGGGGCTAAGATGTTACCGCTGATTAAAAATGCTGCAGAAAGAACTATATCAAAAAATAGCAATCCAATCATTGTGAAGAGCATTTCTCCGAATGCTCTATGACCGTGCTCTACGCTTGGAAACATATAATGCGAAACACAATGAAGTAGCCATCTTATAATAATCGCAAGAATAATCGCCAAAGGATAAGTAATATTGAAGGAATTTAGCATTTTCAATGATAATGGTAGAATTGCTCCACTCCAGTGTGGCTCAGCGATGAATCCATCGTAACCACCTATCATCTGGACTTTCCACATATCTTTGAATTGTTGGGTAGTTTTGACGTCTTTGTACATCATTTTCCTAAGTGGAATCGGCAGTAACTCACCTAATCCTATCAAAATCGCTGTGAATAATCCAATTATTGCCCCGAAAAACGCTGTATCTGTGATGAAACCCATTTCCTCATATTTTAGTAGTTTAAATCCCAACGGGGAGCATGCGATAGTAAATAGAATCATCCATAGTGTATAGCCAATCATTACAGCCCATAATCTACGTGAAACTTTCATATTGATCACTTACTCTATTATTACTTCCCCTAGATCTCCATCAAGCAGCAAAGTCGCCCCTTCTTCTATCTTCATGGCGTTTCTTACGGCTACAACAGCTGGTATATTCAGCTCGCGGGCGATTATTGCGCTATGTGAAAGCATCCCACCAGATTCAGATATGATTCCTCCTACTTTTGTGAATATTGAAGTCCAGGAAACATCCGAGTATGGTATAACGATGATATCTCCCTCACACACATTATTAGCCTCTGCGATAGTTTTCACAATTCTAGCCGTTCCATAAAACTTTCCACTCGAGACAGCCAAACCTTTAAGCGTTTTCTGTCTCTCAGAAAAAACCCTTATTTGAGGTTGTTTATCGCTGAATATTAACTCAGGAGGATCTATACCCTTAACTGATTCTACCTCTTTTTTCCTTTTCTCAACCAAAAATTTTACTCGGTCGCTTTCTTTATACTTGACAACGTCTTTTATTTCATCGTAGGATAAATAGAAAATATCGTTAACCTCCTGCAAAATATTTTCTTTAACAAACATATTTGATAAATGGAGGAAAATTGGTCTAAAATAACTGTAATTTTTCGTGTATAAATAAGTCACATTTTCTCTATATTGCTTATATATGTCTACGATACTTGAAGAATTTCTGTTCTGAAAAGTTGATTTTATAGTTGAGTTATAGTTTTTTACTAAATCAATGATCTGATTCGGGTTTTCCCTCCAAGTTAAGTAAGACATATCGTTTGAATGTTCGCTGTAATGCCCAAAATCCCTTAAAAATAAATGATATTTTTTCATAAATTTCTGCAGTGAGTCACCTTGGGGGTGAACTGACGGCGTTGCTAAGTTTTCTAAACACTGTTTTTCTTCATGAGACAATGTTAAGTATATTATGCTAAGCTCATTTAACCTAAAGTTACTATCATAATAATTTACACCATACATTTTTTTACTTTTACTCATCATCTGAAACATAGAATGCATCAATTGTGAAATAACAACGATATATGACGACTTAACACCCATCTCTATAATACTATTTATCAAATTAATTGAATCTGAATAACATAATTTATTTAAATCAATTTTTTGCATCTTATATAAAAATCTTTTATGTTCGGCAATGTAATTATTAATTCTGTAAGGTAGTAAAGTGATCCCAAATGAAAAAGACATTATCCTAGGAAAATACCTTAAGGTCCTCGCGGAGGGAGAAAACATCGGCTTCTCACTTCCAATGACTTCCAAACCCAACATTAGCTCAAGTGATTCCCGGGGCATCCCAAGAATACTAAAAAGATCACCGAAGAGACCCATATTAAAGTAGGCTCTGCAGTAGAAAGATTTAGCCAAATTCATAAAATTGAGATTACTTACGGAATCTCCAAAAAGATCTTTGAGGATAATTTTCCAAGCCCTAGAGATAGTTGGAATATTAATTGACCAAACTAAAGGAAGAATGATACCCGGGATCATTTCTCGAGCCATCCGATTAGAATATAGTTTGATCTTTTTTAAGGTAGTAATTTCCCTAAGCTGTAACCAAAACAGATTCTTTCCATCGAAAGCCCACTCAAGATCGATAGGCTTACCATATTTCTTCTGGATCTTTTTAGACTCTAAAGCGATATCTACCAGTATTTTATCATCAATAAAAGGAAAATCAGGTTTTTCTCTCCAAGTTCCCCATTTTCTAACCCATCTCTGAGGGGTCAAACCATCCTGGACCAGAGAAGTTCCGAATCCTTTAACTGACTCAATAATTATTTCATCAAAACCAGTGATAGGGTTTTTCGTAAATACTGCACCGGAAAATTTGGATTCAACCATTTCCTGAATAATGACGGAGGATTTAACAGAACTTTTAATATTATTCACATTTTTATTATAATCAACTATTTTTCCCTGATTCGAAGAATTCCAAATATCAATTATGGATTTAATTATATCGGGTTTATTTTTCACGTTAAGCACAGTTAAGAATTGTCCAGCATAAGAGTAACCACTAGAATCCTCGATATTTGTAGAGGACCTAAGCGCATATTTCTTATTCATTGATAGTAAATCGTCAATTTCTTCCTCAATTTTCTGCATAGTACCTTTTGGTTCTCTGAGATAATCTTCATAGACGTACTGCTCAAGCACATAAGTTAACGGAATTCTAAATCCATTTTTTTCTAAAAAATGAAGATTCCAAGCCTTGTTTCCAGAATAATTTTTCTTAGTTTTTGATAATTCAACAACATATTTTGATTTATACATCGGCATCTTAGAATATTTTTCGTTTCTCGTAAAAGAAATAAAATTCTGCATTATTATCTATGTTTTATTACAAGTTAAGAAGATATCTAAACTTCGTGCGAGCGTCTCATCTACAACATTCCTTGGGACCTACTAGCTGCACCCGGCCTTCTCCGCACGCGCGGCGAGAATCTTGATAACCTGAAACGCTAGATCTCATATGAGATGTGTTGAAGGTCCTATTCGTTGAGCCTCCGAAGGACTTCTGGTTCGTAATGGGTGAGTACATTCCTCCCCCTTTTGGTGTCCTAGCCCTCGCAGGATATCTTCTTCGGGAGAATCCTGAGATAGATGTTGAGGTTATTGATAGTCAATCTGAAGGTCTCGATTGGACTAGACTCGAAGCCAGGATCGTAAAAGCAGCTCCGGATATAGTTGCCCCAAGTGGTCTCAGTACCGCGAACGCTTTCCATGCTATTCGTGTTTGCCAACTCGCAAAGAGGATCAACCCGTCAATATGTACAGTGGTCGGTGGACAGCACTTCACAGCCCTATCGGAAGAGACTCTCCGAAGCTACCCTGAAGTTGACTTCATCGTGCGAGGTGAGGGTGAGGTGACTTTCACAGAGCTTGTCAATGTCCTTAAAACTAGGGGAGACCCAATCTCAGTGCTTGGAATTACGTATCGCAAACAAACTGAAATAATTCATAACCCTGACGGGGCTTTAATCTGCGACCTCGATACGTTACCGTCACCCGCATATCACCTTGTTGAGAGACACATGAAGGGCTACTACTTCGCATTGATGGCTGAGAAAGAAACCCCATTCGCCATCATCGAGGGGAGCCGTGGGTGCAGCCATAATTGCGCCTATTGCAGCCAATCACCCTTCTGGAGGCAGACTCAGCGAGTCAAATCGCCGAAGCTAATTCTAGATGAGATAGAAAACCTTAATCGCACGTATGGGAGCCGTTTTTTCTGGTTTACAGACGATTATTTCAGTCTCGGATCTAGAACCGAGGAGATATGCCGTGGAATAAAAGAGAGAGCTATCAACGTTCAATGGTTCTGTCAGGCACGCTGTGACGACATTGTCGCTCACGCCGATATTCTCCCGCTTCTTCGAGAAGCGGGGTGTGTCTGGATGCTCGTGGGCTTCGATAATCCTTCACCGGAGGTGCTAGATAGCTTCAGACGCTACGGCGTGAACCCAGATATTGCCAAAAAAGCTGTGGACCTCCTACGACAGAACGAAATATTCAGTCAGGGTACCTTCATTATTGGTCATCGAAGCGACAGCAGGGAATCCGTGGAGGCGCTCAGGAAGTACGCGGACTGGCTTGACCCGGACATAGCGACGTTTATGGCTCTCACTCCTTTCCCCGGAACAGAAGTATACTTGGAGGCGAAGCAAAACGGCTGGATAGAAGACGAGAATTGGGCTAACTACGACATGATCCACGCTGTGATGCCTACGGAGCATCTATCCCGACTTCAAGTTCAGGAGGAAGTTCACCGCTGCTATGATGACTTCTTCGGGAGCTGGCCACGGCGGTACCGTGGAATCGGCTCCAAGAACCCTTTCACACGTCGAACATACCTTTACCTGGCTCAAAAAGCCATCACAACAGGGCTTCGAAACCTCTTCTAGGAGAAACAAGTGATGAAACCCGGGATAAAACGAAGTCGCCTCACAGGATACGCTGCAATATTCATAATAGCGCCAATACTCACATATTTCTTCGGTAAATGGATCGACACAGTTTGCAGCTTCCCCCAAATACCGAAACTCCCTCTGAACGTTCTCATCGGTCTACCTATACTAGTCACAGGGGTAGCGGTAGGAGTCAAAGCTACACGGCTACTTTACCAAATCGGCGGAGGCCTCCCTTGGGGAGAGGCATTACGAGACGACGCGTCGAGTAAACTTGTTACCACAGGGCTCTATTCTTACACCAAGAACCCTATGGTTCTCGGCTATAGCCTCCTCCCTCTCGGTATGGGCATCCTATTTCAATCACCAGGGATGGCGATCACCGTACCTATAATCGTAATCGCTTTGAACTTCATTATATTAAAGCTCAGAGAAGAACCAAACCTCACGAAAAGATTCGGCTCAGAATATACAGAATACAAAAAAAGAACACCTTTCATTCTCCCTCGCTTTAGGGAAATATACAGGTGGCTTAGGGAGGTTTCTCAAAATGATCCGCGCTTCTCAATTCTAGCCATTTCCTTATTTGGCCTCTGGGCTACAGCGTTTCTAACCTATTATTCCCCCTCCGAGCCCTCAGCGTTTCAATGGCTAACCGACGCCGTCTTCATCTTTATCTGCGTTGTTGGCGGCATCGCTGGGGTCTACCCTGAAAAACTTCGCTTCCTTCACAACTCCGGGAGAAAACTCGGAGAAAGCACCAGAGGTTTCATAGGTCATCATCCCCCCTGCTCCACCTATAATAGCCATACTCTAAAAACGCCAATAGGCTCAATATGCGCGGGCTGCGCGGGCTTAACTCTCGGGTCCATTGCAGCGATTTCTATCACATTTATTGCAACTTTTTACGAATGGGGGTTTGTAACGCAGACCTTCTGGGTCGGCTTTTTACTAGTAGCGTCAGGTATCATCCAGCACCTCATCGACTTTGATGACCCTCGCCTCCACGCAACTCTCAACATTGCCTTAGTAGCAGGTGTAGCGCTACTTCGCATAGGTGCAAGACTACTAAACGGAGGATTCACCCTAGACCTGCTCATTATTGCCTTAAGTTTATACTGGATCGACTCAAGAATCGCTTTGTCTGATATCGACCATGAACGCCTTTGCGCGCAGTGTATAACTCAGCCATGTCCAATCGAATAATACCTACAAAGTAAAAATTAACAAGCATAAAACTTCTATAATTGAACAACTAACTAGTATCAGTGAAAATTCATGGTCTACTGCACCAAATGTGGAGCTGAGAACCCTGAGAATTCAGCCACCTGTAGTAAATGCGGAGCGTCAATGAACCCTCCACCATACCGTGAGACCCGTAATTACCGTCGAAGCTGGGATGACGATGCCTGCTTCGGAAGAAGCTACATGGGAGGCGTTATAATCGGATTATTCATCCTCATCTTAGGGGTATCCCAACTCATCGGAGACACCTATCCATGGGCGAGCTTCGACAAATTATGGCCCTGGCTTTTAATAGTCATGGCTATCGCGATACTCGCGAACGCTATCCAAAAGCGTTAGCTCTTCATTTCCTCAAGCTTCGCCTTTATTGCATCAGCTCTATCAGCAACGTCGGCGATGTATGGCCTATAAGGGGCTATCATATTTGAGAGTTCTAATGTTAGGTTGTAAGCTTCAGTTATCTTACCGACGGAAACAAGTTCATCGAGCTTATCCAGTTGCTTTAAACCATCATCAACCGCGTCACCATACATTCTATAGTTCTCCAACGAGTTTTTACAATCCGTTATTAGTAACCTTACCTCATCGCTCATTCAGATCAAAGAATAGTATGCCATATAGTTTTTAGAACCATCGATAGGACTACAGTTTTATCTAAGCGATACCCGCTTTTCGGAGATGTCAAAGTCATCCGGCTACGGTATCCGAAGCAAGGTCACCTCCGCAGCAGAGAACTGTGAACCTCTTTGGCTTCTCGCGGTGGAGAGTGAGTACGTTGGTTTTCTTGTTAGCCTTGAATCCGAGAAGCGGGTTCTAGAGCATATCGCTTCCTGCGAGGACTGCCGGAGAAGACTCAGAACGGTGATTGAGAAAGCTGAGAGTGAGGATGAACTTGATGAAGTATTTCACCGCGAACTTAATGCTTGGATGGGTGGATCGTCATCAGCGACGATAAACTGTCCTCTTCGAGACGATTTTCAGGATATAGATTCCTATATAGATGCCAGGATCACGTGGAGAGTAGGTGTTCTCCGCGAGTTGAGTAATGACGCTGAGTTGGAGTTAGGTCATCTCAGCAATAGGATAAAAGATGAGAAGAGTCGAGTTAACTCTTAAGCTCGAGCGTCATCCACGCTTCTACTATTATCCAGCCAGGGAAATGTGCGGGAAGCGCAGCACGAGCTGGTTTACCCGCTGGATCTCCAAAGATCTCGACAAGAAGATCAGTGAAACCATTCAAAACCTTCGGCTGGTCAAAAAAGCCTTCAGCACTATTTACCATCCCGATGACCTGCAGAACCTGTTTCACCTTATCTAGATCACCGATCTGTCGCTTGAGCTGTGCGAGGCTGTTAAGGCAGGTCTCTTGAGCTGCTTTGTATCCTTCCTCAACTGTGACCTCCTTTCCAACCATCCCATTTTTTGTGGTGGCGAAAGGTCCCTGGCCGCACACGAAGACAATCCTGTCGGAGGAGACTTTAGCCCCGATGTAGTTCCCCTTATAATTAGGCGCAGGGGGAAGTTCCAGTCCTAGTTTCTTAAGTTTCTCTTCTACGAGCATATCTCAAATATCAGTGGTGTTATGTATAAACATTTGAAGTCAGTTGATTATAGCACATTTAAATGGGTTGATGCACGCCTAGGGGTATGGCAGGGCTCCTCAAAAGAGGTGTAGAATTTTTTACGCGGCAACAACCTGCGTTTCGAGTCAATATGGTGAAAAACCTTGTTCAGAACTTCAGCATGAGTCTGACACAACAATACAACTCCATCTACGTTACGGCTCTGGGTGCTAACGCACAAGAACTAGGATATGTTGCTGGAATAGGTGGAATCGCGTTTGCCCTCGTGACTTTACCTGTAGGGCTTCTAGCTATCCGATATGGAATCAGAAAGATTCTACTCTTCGCATTACTTCTGCTAGCCGTTGGCTATGGAGTCTTCGCTTCTGCCCCCAACTGGCAATCAACCGCTCTTGCCTTTGTACTTACAACAGTCGCAATAGAGATGACTATGACCGTCTGTCCCATGATCTGTGGTGCTAGCCTCAATAGCAGCGAAAGATCTATGGGGATGCAGTTCTGTGACACTGTCTCAGCTTTTCCTCGGCTCGCAGGTCCTATCGTTGCAGCAATATTAATCCCCGTTTTTGGTGGACTCGTTGCAGAAGGAATCCGCCCACTCTATTGGATATCGACAGGTGGAATCCTAGTTGCATTACTCATCGTCTGGCTCAAGTTTAAGAACCCACCTCAAGCCTCGGGAAGTCGTATGAGCTTCCGCGAAGGCGTACAGCGTGTCTTCACTGAGGGCGTCCACATCAAACGGTGGAGCCTCTACATGGGTCTTGGAATGCTTCCTGTATACATGTCTCTATACATCCCGCTCTACGTCAAAATGTTTCGTTCAGCGACGCCACTAACTCTTGGTCTTATGGATGTCGGATATTGGCTGGTTATCGTAGTTTTAGCGCTTCCTGTAGGCTTTTCGGCTGATAGATACGGGCGTCGCCGACTAATTATTCTCCTCGCCCCACTCTACAGCCTTGGTCTTCTTGTCCTAATCTATCTTCCTGGAGATCTTGCACTACCGATAGCGGGAATGCTTACAGGTTTTCTAATGCTGACGAACGTGACAGGTGGATCTATCGCCGCAGAGCTAGTTCCACGAGAGATCCTCGGCTCATTTTATGGGCTTATGGGTCTCGTTAGAGGCGTCGTCGGTCTCGTTTCACCAATCCTCGGAGGCTACATCTGGGACACTTTCGGTCCCGTCTATGTGCTATTCTTCCTCGCTGTAGTACAGATCCTTAAACTGGGTGTTCTAGCAACTATGCCTGAAAAGACCCAATATAGCATCTAATGTTTATCTTAACCGAATGGATCTAACAATTCTTGTTGAAATTACATATTAAAAATAATGCCAATTACCCACACAAAAAAACCAAAATTTGACGTAGTAAACGTTATCAATACAGTCCCATCTATTTTCTTAGGGAGGATAAGACACCCTGAGTGGGAGTTTATCTCCAGCCGAAATAATTTCTTCAGATTACCAAAAACAATCCATCTCATCAACAAGTGGTAACAGTCTAAAGATCCTTAAAGACGAATACGGTTTCCGGGTGAGAGGAATTCACTTCAGCTCGTATCAGGAGGTTCAGTGCTTTGTTTACCTTCGATTTCTCGGGCTTAAGGATGCAGAAATTGGTTATGAGTACCCTATTGGCCGAAAGCGTATCGATTTTTTCCCTCGAGGTAAATTGTTTTGGGAACATCATCCCTGTCACCTCGGTAGAAACGAAGATCTATTCCAATATGGAAAACGTCGAAGGCTAATGCTAAACCAAGAAGGCTATGAAGATATCCCACTTGTGGTAAGCGATGTGATCTTCAATGACCCTTGGGAGGTCTCGAATTACATGTTAGACCACGGTGTAGATTTTCTTAACGGTCGAATTCCTGAAGGCAGAAGTCTCCTTTACGTAAGAGGCTACGAGAACAACGCAAAGCTAAATGAAGAACCAGATGAGCCGACGCTTGTACCTAAAGTTTAGGAGGCTGCCTCGCCTGCATATAGGAAGCATCTGCTTTCTCTCGTGTAAGCGGGATAGCGATGATCTCGTCAAGTTTTATATCGAGAATATTCGCAGTCTGATTCGCTACAAGCACCACTGCAGTGTCAATCCCGCTATGGCTTCCAGCAAGACTTATAACTCTCTCTCCAGGTTGAAGAAGCCCAGCATCAGTCGCCTTAAGCACAATCTCCACATTAACCTTCAGTTTTAGACTACTGAGAATCTGGGTAATAATGCTAAGAGGACTCGCTCCTAAACGATCTTTCTGCCGAATACTGTTAGTTAGAACGTCCGAACCGATATTTACCTCAGCACCGAGAGCTATGAGTTTTTCAGCATTTTCTGGCGTGAACTTTTGGGGTGGCGTGGTAAACCAGTGCTGGTGACCAACAACTATGACTTTGATACCTGAACCCTTCGCCTTTTCCGCTGCTTTTACTCCAGAATCTCCAGTTGTAGAGGCGATAACGATCTTACCTATCCCAAACTCCTTAGCAGCTTTTATTGAAGCATCTATAGTTGTGTCCGTATGCTCTGAACCACCTTCTTCAAAGTAAATGATTTCTCTCTTAATCATGGATTGTTCCCTATAGAGATTGTGTTAAAAGTTTATGGTTATAGTCTTTCAAGTAGCTGAAAATGATGGAGGGGCTGTTATAATAACTGTGTATCCAAATTCAGAAAATATTAATCTGAAACATAACTGTAAAAAGCGTTACATATGAATAACGAAAAATTAGGCACAATCTAAATTCTAATACATTCTCAATTTTATGTTTTTCAAAGTTTCAGATGAGTACACATCCACAGCTCTTAATTCAGTTGCTATAATTCGATTCTAGAGCTACAAAACATGACCACACAATCTTTCATGAGGAGTTCTTTTATAGACTCCCCTGTAATTATTTATGAAGCACATGAGCAGTAACAACGTCGTTTACATAGGAAGCAATCCCCCAATGAGCTACGTCCTCGCAGTAATCACCGCCTATAACGCCTCTCCAGAGGGAATCACATTGAAAGCCCGAGGAAGAGCTATAAGCAATGCAGTTGACGTCGCCGAGGTCTGTCGAAATAAATTCCTCACGGGAGTCGGTCGACCTATAGTTGAGATAGGAACCGAAGAACTCGATGGAGAGAATGGAAAAAGAAACGTCTCCGCAGTTGCGATACACCTACGACCTGAGAACGCGCAACCCGCTGAAATATCTAAACCAAAAATTGAGAAGAGTAAAGAAAAAACCTCTCTCAAACATGATATTACCGAGATATCAGGGGTCGGAGCTGTAACAGCTGAAAAACTAAAGGCTGCTGGCTACGAATACGCGGAACAGGTTGCAAAAGAGAAACCTGAGAGTCTTGCAGGAAAAGCTGGGTTCACCGAGAATCAAGCATCCAAACTCATAGAAGCCGCTAAAGGCCTATAATAAAAATATCTTGTACACATTTTCAAAACTATTAGGATCAGAAATTTAAGGAAAATACACGTCATCTTACAACAATTTTGGTATTAACTGATCTCAAGTAAATTTATTCATATTCTAAGATTCAATGAGTTTAGCTGGGAAAACTATTCCTCGTAATTTCAAATTAAGCCAATCAACAATACCTATCAAGGTGTCACCAAGCTCTGGAATTATCCATTTTGTAAGTCCGAGTACAACCAAAGCTACTCCAAAAACACCAAACAAAAAACTGATGGGGTAATGATAAGTCTCAAGACTCAGCGCTGGAAGCACAGTGAAAGGCCAGGTGTCATAAGCGGTTAGATAGACCGTTAAGGCTATTCTAGGAATGTTTAAGATAAAAAGCGCAGCTCCAGCAGAAAGCGAGGCAATTATTCTCCTCCAGAAAGGAGCAGCAATCGGTAGAATTAACCCTGTAATGATCCCAAAAACGTTAAGGGCTGTACACTCCCGAATAATAGAGACTAAAACCGAGTTTCCACCTTCGAGTTGGAGATATGTGACCCCGTTTTCAACCCACCAAGAAGCGTTGTGGCCAAATAATCTTAGAGCAGATACTCCAGAAACTGCGGTGGCAGCTTCAACGTATCCACTCGGAATTAAATAGAAGAACGCGGTGGTTACTGCGAATATAACTGCCATCCTGAGAATAAATGGGCCATCTATCACCGTTGGCATGTTTCCTGAATAGATCACCTTATCTATAAATGATAGCTCTTAAACATCATATATTGTCTAGAACACATAATGGATGTTTTAATTACTTGATATTTCGAAATTTTGGATACATTTCAAATTTACGTTCAAAGCTAACACATTGAATCCCTATATTCCACTCTACATTCAGAAATTCAGGTTCTAGCCGACTTATATTTAATCAGGTCTGCAGAACATATGGTCGGTTTGTACAATACCCTCGAAAGCTACTTACAGATAAGTGAAGGCGTAAAGCTTTTCACAAAAGCTACGATCATTAATGTTTTTTGCTTATTCTGTGCTTTGCCCTAAAAAAGTATGACTAAATGTATTTACCTCGTGCTGTTACTGGCCAGACCGCTGCTATGCGCCCATTCTTTACAACGAGCATCTCTTCGTGTTGGTTCACCGCTGTGCAGCAGTGGCTTGGGGTAAGCTCTAGCTTCTGTCCCCATCTGAGTCCACGTCTATCTTCACTTCCTTCCTTAAAGTAGAGGGTGCAATGCTCCTCGCTTAAACCAGCCTTATCAAAGTTTAATCGTTTACCCTCCATGTGGACGAGTACTGCGGGGTTTGCATGGGGATCTCCTCCGCTGAGTGCCTTAAGTCCAGCGTCGGTTACTACTCGATCCGTATGAGTTGTACTAATGATCGAGGAGAGTACGGTAAGACTGTTCTTGAAATAGACGTTGTTGTTGCTCCCCCAACCATAGCCTGAGCCCTCAACACCTGCACCGAATACGAAGCTACCTGGCTCAATTTCTGTGATCCCGGGATAAGTGCCTGTAACCTCATAAGTGTCAGTGGATCCTGCACTAACTATCTCTACTGTTATTCCAGCATCTCTTATCATGTTTGCAGTCTCCACTGTGAGTTTATTACGCTCCAGAGCAATCTCCCGCTTAACGGGATTCTCATATCCGTATATACCCCTAAAAACGAGGCCTTTTAGAGAGGCGATCTTCTTTGCCAGCTCCACCGTTGGTAGCCCTGGTGGTGTACCACAGCGACCGTGGCTCATCTCGATCACAACATGCTGTTTTACATCCCAAGCTCGAGCCGCTTCGTCGATCATCTCCGCTTCACGGATGTCATCGATACTTGTGAGAACCTTTCCTTCACCCATAGCGACATTATAGCCAACTAACCTCTCCACTTTTCCTCGATCTGTTAGCTCTTGGCTGATTAAGATATTCTTCTCACCGTATAAGATTCCGGATTGAAGAAGAACCTCAGCCTCGCTCAGCTTCTGTGTCATCACACCAAGTGCGCCAGCATCTAGGAGTTGGTTGCAGATAGCCGCAGATTTGAACGTCTTCGCATGAGGACGTACACCAACCTTTTGCTTTTGTGCAAATGTGAACATCTTCTCCACGTTCCAGCGAAACTTATCAAGATCTAAAAGCAATGCCGGAGTTGGTACTTCCTCTACAAGTTTACCTACTAGAGACAAAATAGATCAAGAGCATTAACTCTATGAGCTTGTAAAATTACCGATAAAACGAGTATTCTATAGAGTGACTTTGTACCGGTCCATAAGCTCTTGACGCTTACCCGCGTTCCAACCGGTAACATCCGTGTAGTAGCCTGTGATCCGGCTCCACCATCTGACATTGTCGGATCCACATGTTGGGCAGCTCTTCAGCATCCCAGTGGATGTGGATTGACACTGGCTACAGACTGTCAAGTCTTTTGTGTAGCTGAAGTATCCGATCTGGCTGTTCCGGCAGATTCTCTGTGTGAGCTTGTAGAGTGCCTCAGGGTCGGAGCAAGACTCACCTAACCAGGCATGGAATATGTTTCCTCCACTTAGAATAGGGAAGAATTTGTGTTCGATATCGATCTTTTGCCCTAACGGGATCTTTGCTCCCACATAAGTGTGAGTACCATTGCTGTAGTAGACTGGTAGGTCACGTTTTCCCTTCAGTAAAGCGAGGCTTGACTCGATGTCGCCTTTAACTATGTTCTTCGCGAATTTTTTATAGCTCGGGCTGACGAGGTCAGAGATGGCGAATGTTTGAGCTGTGCTTTCTGCGGGGGTTCGTGCCAACATCATCTTGAAGCCGTTCCGCATCTCCAAGCCTTTTCTGTACTTCTCCATGTCGAGGAGGAGCTTTATGGCAACCCTAACCGCATCGTTACTCTCGTGTAGTTGTTTGCCTGTGAACTGCTGAACCATCTCGTTGATCCCTACAACTCCGATGACATTAACCAGCTCTGAGAAATCGACGGCGGGTGGGCCTTGCTTGCCAGTTCTAGGGTCTCGAGGTGTCTGTGTAGCGAAGGGTACCATATTATTTTTTATCGCTTTATCCATCCAGAAATGCTTCGCCTTGAAGACATCAACGGCGAGTTGCATGTTCTCCTGAGCCGATTCCAGAAGCTTATCGTAGTCACCGTTAGCCCTGTAGGCTAATCGTGGCATGTTGAGGCTTACAACCTGCCAGCCGCCCATACTGAAATGTTGACCGTTATCGAAATTGAGTTTTTCATGGAACTTTGGATCAGACTCTGGTGTGTTGGAGAACTGGTATGCGCAGCACTGGTAGCAACTGATGCCATTACCATAGCCTCGATAGGCTGGCAGCATATTGTCGAAGTAGGGGGCTCCAAACTTTCCTACGCTCTCATGGACGAGCATCCAAAGATCATCGTATTCGGGTTTGAAGAACTCCGGTGAGACGTAGTTCTCGTTCTTTGGGAAGTTGAATGGTTTACCCCAGTAGTCGCCTTCAAGTGCGACCTCGGTGATTGCTCGGAAAAACATCTGGACCTCATCTTCATAGCTGCCGTAGGTATCGGGACCGATACGTCCCTTCATAACGACAGGAACGTTTTTCCAGATATCTGGGACACCCATCGGGAGTTGGATATTGCTGAATACGAGTTGACCTCCACGAGTTACATATGTCTGAGTAAGCTCGTAGAACATCATCTGGGCTAACTGTTTTACTTTCTGATAGGGGAGACCACGGAGGAACGGTGCTAGAAACATGGTGTAATACATGAAGCCTTGACCTCCACTGAAATTGGTCTGACCTGCAGCAAGGACCTTAACACTATGAAGGATAGCTACCTCTGGCTGCTTAGCGGGTCCTGCGACACTGCTCCTGAAACCTTGTCCATCCGGAATCAGACCATAATAGAGGAAGTACCTCATATCCCAATCCTGGCAGAACGGTCTGGAGCCGAAGTATTCCAAAGTGTGAATATGGATGTCACCTTGATGATGGGCTGTAGCAAGTTCAGGATTCATAAGGAGAAGATACTGTTCCTTACTTAGTCTATCCGCCTTTTTCTTATGGATTGTCTCGGGGTTCGGTTGCAAGTTGGCATTCTCTTTAGACTCGTATCCGGAGCCAGTGTCTATTTCATATGCATCTGCGATTGGTACACCGACACGTGAGAGAATATTTCTATAAATCTGGAGTTCCTTAAGCTCTTCATGCTCACTCCAATCTAGAAGAATGTTGTTAACCATCTCCCTGATCATTGGGCCAGAAACAAACTTTGGTCTAATAAGCCGGATCCGATTCTCAACCGCATCCGCAATCTTTTCCGCTCTTAGGTAACTAAGTGGCTCCATGCCGAATAACGTCTTCGCAAGCTCTGTCTCCTTGACGAGCATATCCAATATCCGGCGCTTATCCCACTCAACCAGGTATCCGTCAGTCGTACGGACCATCGGCATACCTCGATAGAGCCGCTCAGACTTGTAAAACTGATTTATGAATGTCTGTTCAGGCGCTAGTTCCTTACCTTTATTTAACCCCAATTACATCCCTCACAATACCCTCATTCAGTGTTCCCATTGGAAACATCTCCTCGGCCGCGGCACAGCGGTCCCCAACTTCGAGGATGGGTGGATTGCCGAACATATTACGCATAACGAACTCAGTTTGAGCCTCAGAGTCGAACCATTTCGCTTCAAAATCGATGTCCTTCGCCTTAAGCCAAGTCTTTAATTCATCGCACCTGTGGCAATCTGGGAGAGAGTAAACCTTGATTTCCGAGTTCGTCTTGTTCAAACAACACATCTCCGATAGAAAACACTAATTCAGATGAAAATAGCTTGCTTCTCGGAGATATATGAACGTAATCGTCTCAATCATAATACTACGAATAATGAATTGAAAGAACAATCCATTTTATGTTAGCAACTGTATGATTGTCGCATAAATATATGATAATCCAAATATTGTCTTTCTATGCTAGAATATCTTATATATTTCATCAATACTAGATATATTCCGAATATATGAGAAAATAGGCGGATCAATTATGACAATAATCGTTTGCCTCGTCGGAACACATTTCCGCCGCCCCTTCGATGGGATCCGCTACTGGAGTAAAATCCATGGAATAACCAAGCTCTTTCTTCTATATAGTAACGCCCAGGCAACGGATGAAACCGCGATTTTTAGTTATATGAGTAGAAAGAATGCCGATGAACTCCGGGATAAGCTTGAGATACTTGACCCTGAGATGCTCGGATACGACCCAATGGATCATAGGAGTGCTTTCAAAGTATTGTACTCCGTAGTTTCTAAGGCACGCGGTGATGGTGAAGAAGTGCTCATTGATATAACCAGTACTACCAATATCACGCAGGGCGTATCTCTTACCGTAGCGCTCATGTTCCGCAATGCTAGGGTATATTCTGTGCCTTCAGACCGCCCAGCATGGTATGTAAGTGGTAAAGCTGGAGACCCACAGTTCGAAAAGTGGTTCGATAATGCCAGAAATCAGCCTAGTAAAGAGCCGATGGAGATCCAGCTTCCTGGTTATCGCTTAGAGCCCAATACAAAACACGAAGAGAAGGAGTGGGATCGTGAGAAGAAACTCATCATACTTCTCCACCAGAACGGAGGAGAAGCTGAGTCTATAAGTGATATCATTCGATGGTTTGGGTTCAAAGCTGCATCCAGTACCCTCCGTAATAAGTTCAGCCGTATCGTTACTCGTCTTGAAATGAAGGGGCTCATCGATGCTGCGAAGGGTAGTAAAATGAAAGTCATAAGTCTCACACCTTTCGGCGAGATATTTGCCGAAGCATTAGCGGAGCAAAACGTTGTATAACACTCCATGATCTGCAAATGTAATGGTTGACAAGCAAGGCGCAATAAGACTCATAATTATTATATGTATTTTGTCCGTTAGCTACACATATCCACAAAAGAAACGTTAATATGATATATTATTACTGGGATTAGAGTATTATCGACTGTCAGAGTTTCGTACTGAATCTTTTATTTTTTCAGCTAAGTTTTTATGGCTACTGATCCAACGCCTAACAGTATCGGAGGAAAACAGTTGTTAGCTCAAGTTTCATTAACCCCCGCAGAGGGTAAACGGCTGATAGCCAAGGCTATTGCACATATGGCGGTAGTCAAAGACGCATTAGAGAATGGGACCATAATTGTTACAACAGGCACTACAGATGCCTACGTCCTTGAGGAGCTTTTAGGTAAACCCATAAAAGAGAAAGGATTTTTCACAGCTGGGGTTGTAACGGGGGATGGTCTTGGAATGACGGAATCGAAACTCCGTGGAGACCCATACATTATCCAGAAGGGAAAAGCCCGCACAGTTAAGTTACCTGAAATCTTGGAGACTCTAAAAACGATGGGTCCTGGAGACATCTTCGTGAAAGGCGCAAACGCTATTGACCCCTTTGGAGCTGCGGGTATAC
This sequence comes from Candidatus Bathyarchaeota archaeon, assembly GCA_041304325.1. Classification (GTDB taxonomy): domain Archaea; phylum Thermoproteota; class Bathyarchaeia; order TCS64; family TCS64; genus UBA8941. The sequence goes on along the minus strand of JBFYNP010000071.1, from coordinate 32,982 downwards.
TTCTTGGAGGAGAGGGCGGTGGCACAATCGGTGCTGCATGGGGCTATCTCACAGCCAATGGAATTACTACAATCATTCCTGCAGGTTTAGAAAAGCTTGTACCAATCAACATCCATGATGCTGTTCATCGAATGGGTCAGAAGAAAATTGACGTTAGCCTAGATGTTAAATGTGGTATGATGGTTGTTAGTGGCTACATAATCACCGAGATGGAAGCTTTTAAGGAGCTCTTCGGTACCGACGTACTTCCAATAGGTGGAGGTGGAATCGACGGAGCTGAGGGGGCGAAGATCTTTCTCCTAGATGGAGAGGACGAATTCGTAAAAGAAGCAGTTGACGCTGTTAAAGCCATTCGTGGAGAGTTGAGGTTAACAACTAAGACTCTTAAAATTAAATCTTAAACTGCAGAATACTCAATTTTATCGGCACCATTGAAGGCTGCGAAGTCTTCGAGCATTTTTTCGAACTTATCTTGATATATCTCATCGGGTTTAAACCCGTTTTCAAACCATAATCCCCTTATGATGAGGATCTTTTTCTGTCTGTCAAGTTTTGGGTCGAGCCGACCTACAAACTTGTCTCCATAAAGGATCGGAAGTGTAAAGTAGCCAAAACGGCGTTGCTCGGGTTTTATGTAGATCTCGAGTGCTCGCTCAAAACCGAAGAGATCCTTAACTCGGTCCCCTTGCCAGAGGATGTTATCGAAGTAGCTGAATAGGCGGCAACCCTCAAAAATAAAGCTATTTTCGATCTCCCCCAGTCTAGTTAAATCTTGTATGAGGCAATAGTAGGGCTGTTTTAATCCCTCTAATTTGATTTTCTCAACCTTGCCCTCTGCAACAAGTGAATCTAGTATGTTTTGAATCTCCTTTCCGGTTTTACCAAGCTTAACGCACCAGTGATGGTAATATGTACGTATATCGGAGGGCTTCAAAGCACCTAGGCATCCGAGAGTACGGTTGATGAAGAACTTGATTCTCTCTTCTTCTGTAGGTTCTGTTAAGTCTATTTGAGATGGAAGAACCCGCTCTGTAAGGTCAAATACCCTCTGAAATCCCTCTCTTCTCGTTACCATTAGGTATCCAGCGCTGAAAAGCGCCTCTAAAGCTCGCTTCGCGGGTTTCCACCCCCACCACCCTGAGCTAGATTTTTTTCCTTCAAAATCTTTGCTTCTCAGTGGGCCTTCATTTCGGATGCGTGCGAGTACTGCATCGAATAGTTCTGGATCTACTCCGCTAAACCAACCTTTATGCACAACGTAATCCTTTGCTCTCTCTTTATTGGCCAGAAGAAAGAATCTCCAATCTTTCATTGGCATATAGCTCATGGCGTGTCCCCATCCTTCGAAGACACGTTTTTCATGATATGCTAGATTGTAGAGATGACCATCGTCGTGATTTCCTAGGCGGCTCCAAAGGGTGAGATGGTGAGCTCTTTTAACGACATTCACCGTGTCTATTTGAACGGTTCCAAGTGTTTCTATGGTTTTGTAGATATCTTCCTTTCCTGTTAATTTGAAATCATGAATACATTGTTTTTCTAACTGTAATCTTCGAACATTTATTCTATCAATATTTTGCACGGTGTATCGAACTCGAATAATGCTGCGTTGGTTATCAGTTTAACTCTATAAGGAGTCTTAGAATTGATTTTCGTAGTGCTTATAGACTGGGGAATCGAATAAGCTCAGGATACCGATGCTAGAGAGACCTGCCTGGGAGCAGCAGCGAATAGTCACAGTCCGCGCAGAGGAAGAGTTCGATTCTACGATTGGAAATCCTCCCGAGGAGCGGAACCTCACTCAAATGTTCCAGCGCGGAATAGTGATTATAGATAAAGTTCCGGGTCCCACTAGCCACGAGGTCGCAGCTTGGATTAAAAAACTCATGGAGGTCGATAATGTTGGTCATGGTGGTACTCTTGATCCAGGGGTAACAGGTGTTTTACCTGTATGTATTGGGGAGTCAACAAAGATCGTTCAGGCTCTTCTAGACTCTGGTAAGGAATACATCGCTGTCATGAGGACTCATGAGGACGAGACTGAAAAGAGAGTTAGGGAAACCCTGAAACTATTCGAAGGAGAAATATTTCAGCGCCCACCGCTTCGATCAGCAGTCAGTCGCCGCCTTAGAACTCGATACATTTACGGTCTTGAGTTCCTTGAAGGTGATGGACGTAATTGGCTCTTCCATGTAAGTTGTCAGAGCGGTACTTATATCCGTAAAATCTGTAGCGACGCCGGTGAGATTCTCGGTGGGGGTGCACACATGCAGGAGCTACGTCGTGTTCGGAGTGGGCCCTTCGTTGAGAAAAATACGATCACTCTATACGATCTTGTTGATGCTCTGGATATGCGTCGTGAAGGAGATGATGAACCTCTCAAAGCTTTGATTCACCCCGTTGAAGAGGCATTGTCTCTCCTTCCTCATATTTGGGTGCGGGACTCGGCAGTTGAAGCGATTTGCACAGGCGCTCAACTTGCTGTTCCCGGTATCCTGCGATATGAGTCAGGAACCCATGTGAAAGGTCTCGTTGCCGTTATGACTCAGAGAAACGAGGCTGTTGCGCTCATGCGAACCGAAATGACTGGCGAAGAGATCGGGAAGACCGATCATGGTATCGCAGCTATAGCAGAACGTGTAATAATGCATAGAGGAATTTACCCTAAGAAGTGGTAAGGGTGCCGGAGCACTATTTCTCAGAGAAACCCACCAGTAAGTCAAAGAGAGGATTGATCCGATGCACTATCAAGGGGATAGAGTTGGAGTTCGTTACTGACTCAGGTGTCTTCAGTCATACAAAAATCGATAACGGCACCAGATTACTCATTGAATCAATGGACATTCCAGATTCTGGGTCTTTCCTTGACCTTGGCTGTGGTTATGGTCCGATTGGAATTGTGGCTGCAAAAATCAAATCCAAACTTAAAGTCACTATGACCGATATCAATAGTCGAGCGATCGCGCTGGCAACTGAAAATGTTAAAAGAAATCATGCCGGCATGGTTGAGGTTATTCAAACAGCGTTATACGAACTTATTGAGAGGAGTCTCTTCGATACGGTGGTCTCCAATCCGCCTATTTCTGCAGGAATGAGAGAAGTAGTTGAGCCCTTAGTTTCTGGAGCTGTAGATCACCTGAAACCCGGTGGTTTAATCCAGCTTGTTGTACAATCTAATAAGGGTGGAAAAACACTTGAATCTTATTTGGAGTCATACTTTGGAAATTGTGAAGTTCTAGCTAGAGGAGGTGGATATCGCGTTCTCGTAGCGAAACAAAAAACCTAAAATAGGAAATTATTTTTCGAGTTTTTTTCGGAGTTAAGTTTGAATACAAGCAGGGCTTAGCCGTAGCCATGTCCGAGAAGCTATCAGAATTCTTGAAAACCGGTGCAGATTGGGGAAAGATGAAGACAAGTATTCCAGGAGTCTTTGTGCAGAAGCTCCCTGCATACCGAAACCAACCCGCTCGTCTTGCGGTTGAGATCAACCCCGTTGACGCTGCTGGAAGCCCAACGAAGCGAAAGGGTCTTACGGTGCGTGATGTCTCAGAGTATGAAGATTTTAAAGAGATTCTTAACAACGATAAGATGGAGAGTCTCTTCGAGATGCTTGACGTTGTAAATCCTCCTTCTGCCAAGAAGGCTGGGAAAAATTCCGGCGACGATTTCATCGACATCTAAATTTTTTCTTCAACGATCAGTCCAAATATCTGATCAATTTATGGTTATTTAAAAAAGTGAAAATTTAAGAAAACATATGCCTTTATGAGGTTTATAGCTCTTCTTAATGAAACAAATCCTTTTTGAAGATATGGGTTATTCACCTGTTATTTTAATCCATTATTCTTAATATTCCCAACCTCGTGATTCTAGTCATGAGTAAAACCCTACTGCTGGTTGATGATGACGAGGCCAACACGCAGATATTGGGTATAATTCTTGAGGACGCAGGGTTCAACTCGGATACGGCCCTCACTGGAGCGGAGGCGCTTCGCAAACTCAAGATAAAGCAGTATGATCTTATCTTACTCGATTATGTGCTTCCTGACGTGAAGGGAGACGATCTGGCTGCTGATATCCAGGTGATGTACCCGAAAACAAAGATCATTCTACTTTCAGGTTTCAGCAAGACAATGGATACGATGTCAGATAGAGGTGCAAAATACTCAGCTATTTTATTGAAGCCTGTCTCACCAGACGATATAGTTATGGAAATAAATAAGGCTCTTAATTAAACAATAGTTACTGGATTATCGGCTTTATAATAATCATATCTAGATACTAAAAACCCTAAAAAATAACCCGCAAGGTAACTATTTTATCCATTAACTACATGGACTGAGGATTTTTTCCTTTAAATGAATCAGCATCAGTTCAACTAGTTTTGTAATTACCGAAGTTCGCGTGAGCTATACGCCAACCATTAATCGTTTCCATGTAGATGATGGTAACTGGACCTCTTTGCGGCTTCTCTAGGTTGGGTCGTTTGAAGCACCAGATAGCGCAGACCAAAGTGGTTTTTCCAAAGTCGTCGATATAAGTTTCTTCTAGCCAGAGCTTGTTAGGCTGAGACTTTCCACCTTTAACAAAACCAAATCCTTCATGGTGTCTTTTGAGAGCCTCGATCCCTTTGATTAAACCCTCCTTTTCCGAGCTGAAGTAGGTGACGTGATCATCGGTCATGAAGAGTTCATCAATCTTCAAGAGATCGTAAGTATTCCAAAATTGAACCCAGGCTTCAACGATCTTTGAGTTAAATTTCATGAGAAATGGTAGTCACTTATCCCGTTTAAAGCTTAGTCGATCTTGATATTCTTTGCAAGATGTTTTCAATATCTATCGGATCGATTTAATCGGTGTATTGTTGCGGCTGGGTGTCTTAGCTGACGATCTTACGGGCGCCTTTGATACGGGTGTACAGTTTAGTAATTGGGGTTTGCAAGTCGAGGTGCTCCTGAAAGGTGATGACCATTATGTTGGGGATGCCGACGTGTTGGTTTTTGATACTGAGAGCCGTGAATGTAGTCGGGGTGAAGCGTATAAACGAGTTACAGCTGCCATTGCCACGCTGAAGACCTTTGGTGTAGAGAAATTTTATAAAAAGATTGATTCAACGCTCAGGGGGAATATTGGTGTTGAGCTCGAGGCTGCAATATCTGCGGTCGGTGCTGATATGACTTTTTTCGCCCCCTCTTATCCCACATATGGACGTATGACTCTCGCTGGAAAACAGTTGGTAAATAATATCTTACTTGAGAATACAGAGTACGCTAACGAGTTATCTATAAAGACATCAGATGTTACGACGATTATAAGTCATCAATGTTCCCGGAGAGTTGGCCTTATTGGTATCGGCGACGTTAGGCTTGGGCCAAATGTGATACGAGAAAAATTAAGTAAATTTAAGTCTCAAGGTGTAGAGATCGCTGTATTCGACGCCTTAACTGAAAAACATTTGAGGGATATCGCTCAGACAGCTGATGAAGCTCAGCTCGTTGTCGGATCTGCAGGCCTTGCATCTGAGCTGCCTGCAGGCATCGGTATGAGCAAATGTAAGCCCTTAATCAGTGTTTGCGGAAGCACACGTCACCTTTCTAGAGTTCAGGTAACTAACCTTGTTGAGCGCCTGGGATTCATGGAGACCCAGATCAACGTTAATCACTTAATTCAGGGTGGAATTGCTGTGGAAAATGAGGTTGAGCGTTGTGTAGGTGAAGCTGTGAAATTTTTACGCGGTGGTGTTGACGTCTCCCTCACTGTATCTCCTCGAGAATCTAGTCGAGGAGAGTTCATGCTTTATACAGAAAATAATAGTGTCAACCCGGATGATGTTCGATATATCGTCGGGGAGGCTTTCGGCAGAATCACGTCAGAGATTTTAAAACAAGTTGAGGTGAAAGGGCTTCTCCTGACTGGAGGAGCTACGAGTCTACATGTCTGTGAAAAGCTGGGTGTAGGATCAGCAAAGATAGTCGCTGAAGTTGAGCCGGGGATGCCTCTTGTTTTGTTGAGTAATGGAATCTTAGCTGTCACTAAAGCCGGTGGGTTCGGTGTGGAGAACAGCCTCGTTCAAGCGGCTCAATATCTCAGGAGGAGAGACCTTTGAAACCTCTCCTCGCGATCACCATGGGTGATCCTGCTGGGATAGGTCCCGAAATTGTGGCGAAGGCGTTATCAAGTAATGAAATCTATACGGTATGTCATCCAGTTATCGTCGGTGACTCATCCATTCTAATGATGGGTGCTGAGGTCGCTAAAGTCAAAGTCGAAATTGACAAATCACTATCAAGGATCACAACTCCCTGTGGGATCTCCGAGTTAGTTGATCTTAGGAACATCGACTTTGATAATCTTGTTATGGGTAAATCTCAAGCGATAGGAGGTAAAGCCTCGGTTGAATACGTTATTAAGGCTGCAAATCTCGCGTTGAAAGGCAAGGTTGAGGGGATAGTAACCGCGCCGTTGAGCAAGGAGGCTATGCATATGGCTGGCTATAATTATCCTGGACATACGGAGCTTCTTGCTGAACTTGCAGGAGTAAAAGAGTCTACGATGATGCTCGTTTCAGGAGATTTTAGAGTCATCCACGTCACAACGCATGTACCTCTAAGGAAGGTCCCTGATCTTATCACAAAGGAATTGGTGCTCAGCAAGATCAGGATCGCTAATGAAGCTCTCATAAGCCTGGGTATAGATAAGCCTCGCATAGCTGTAGCTGGGCTTAACCCTCACTCGGGGGAAGGTGGTCTCTTTGGAAGAGAGGAGATTGATGAGATAGTCCCAGCTATTGAGGAGGCGAGGGAACTGGGATTGACTGTTGAGGGCCCTATCCCGCCTGATACGGTCTTTGGTAAAGCTTCTGGTGGAGCATTCGATGTGGCTATTGCGATGTATCATGATCAAGGTCATATCCCTGTCAAGCTATTGGGTTTCAAGTATGGATTGACTGGATGGGAGGAGATGGGTGGCATCAATGTCACTCTTGGTCTCCCATTCATACGGACGAGCGTTGACCACGGTACTGCATACGGTAAGGCAGGGCGACGCGAGGGAACAGCAAACCCGCAGAGCCTCATTGACGCAATAAAGTTAGCGGCGAAGATGGCTGAGAGGAGGAGTAATTGATGAGTCTACCTAAGATGGTTGAAGTGAAACAGGTGATTATACAGCCTAGGCTGGAGGACCCTATTGGAGAAGTCCACAAGGAGTTAAGACGGAAAAAACTGGGGGATAAGATACTGAAGGGCCAGAGGATAGCTATTACTGCGGGGAGCCGAGGTATCACGAACATCCCTGAGATACTTCGTGCTGTTGTGGAGGAGGTGAAAGCCGCTGACGCTAAGCCTTTCATCATTCCGGCGATGGGAAGCCACGGAGGCGCAACTGCTCACGGTCAAGTTGAGACGCTAAGGAGCCTCGGGATCACAGAGGAGTCTATGGGCTGCCGTATAGTAAGCTCGATGGAGGTTGAGGAGATCGGGAGTATAAGAGGAACTCCGGTATACGTTGATAGAAACGCATTCAACGCGGATGGAATCATCGTCGTTGGCCGTGTAAAGCCACACACCGATTTCAAGGGAATAATCGAGAGCGGTGTTATGAAGATGATTGCCATAGGTCTCGGTAAGCAGAAGGGAGCCGAGATGATCCACCATAACCTCTACGAAGGTTACCATAACCTCCTCCCCGCGGCTGCTCGACTCATAATGGAGAAATGCCGGATAATCATGGGGTTAGCCCTCCTGGAGAACGCGCATCACGAGACTTCAAAGATCATGGCTCTGGAGCTTTACGAAATTGAGGCAGCTGAACTGAAACTCCTCGAAGAGGCTAAGACACTCCTTGCTAGAATACCTTTCAAAGAGATAGATCTCCTCATCGTTGAGGAGATTGGGAAGAACATCAGTGGAGTTGGGATGGATACAAACGTTACGGGGCGGTTCTGGATGCCTGGAGAGTCGGATCCCAATTCACCGAGGATCGATAAGATTGTCGTCCTTGACCTAACACACGAAACTGAGGGAAACGCCATTGGAATCGGTCTAGCTGACCTTACTACTCGTCGCCTCGTCGACAAGATAAATTATGAATCAACGTTCGTCAACTGTTTAACCCAGGGATCATGCGACACAGGGAAAACGCCGATCTGGTTACCGAATGATAGAGATGCAATAACAACAGCTCTCCGCATACTTGGCCCAATAGATGGAGAAAAAGCCCGTGTCGTCAGGATCAAGAACACCATGGAGCTCGATCACCTGTGGATAAGTTGCAGTCTCTTAGAGGAGGTTCACGGGAGCCCCGAGCTAGCTGCGCTGATCCATATTGAAAGTGAGCCCAAGGAGATGCAGTTTGATGTTCTTGGAACATTGATCCGGTAACCTTTTTTATAATCGATAAACTGGAATATTCCTTATGGCTCTAGGCTGGCCTCTCGATAACCGTGACGGCTTTTTATTCATCGATGGCGTTTCCTCTCTGGAGCTTGCCAGGCTTTACGGCACACCCCTTTACGTCTACAGCGAGAACATGATTAAGCGTCGATACCGCGAACTCAAAAAAGCGCTTAACCTATACTACCCTAGGAATAGAATACTGTATGCAGCGAAAGCGAACACGAACCTAAGTGTGCTTAGGCTCCTCCTTGAAGAAGGAGCGGGGCTTGATACTGTAAGCCCTGGAGAGGTCTTTCTCGCTCTCGAGGCAGGCTTCAAGCCAGAGCAGATCCTTTTCACAGGAACAAGCGTAGGCTATGAAGAGCTGCTCTTTATCCTCGAGAAAGGTGTAAGAATTAACCTGGATTCAGAGTCTCAACTCGACAGGCTCATCGGGATCGAGGTACCTGAGATGGTATCTGTACGTGTTAATCCTGAGATTGGGGCAGGGCACCACGAACACGTAATCACAGCTGGCCCTGACGCCAAGTTCGGTCTATGGGATACAGATGCAGTTAAAGTCTTCAAAAAGGCAAAGCATGCGGGAGTAAAACGTTTCGGGATCCAGATGCATATAGGTTCTGGAGTCCTCGATGTTGAAAACTACCTTCGCCCCGTTAAGAGACTCATAGAAGTAGCGAAGCACACCCACGACGAAGCTGGCATTGACTTTGACTTTATCGACTTCGGAGGAGGAATAGGAGTCCCTTACCGCCCTGAGGAGAAGGCTGTCGATCTCGACATCTTCGTTCAACGCCTCATAAATTACACAAAGGAGCAGCTGCATACCCACAACTTAGGCGAGCCCGAGATCTGGTTAGAGCCGGGACGATACCTCGTCGCCGAGTCCGGTATCCTCCTAACACGGGTTACGACGCTGAAGAAGACTCCCGATAGAAGTTATCTTGGCGTCGATGCGGGATTCAACACTCTAATACGCCCAGCCATGTACGGGTCTTATCATCCCATAGTCTCAGCTAGCACACTCAACACTCCCCCAGAGAATTACGATATCTATGGCCCTCTATGCGAAACTGGAGACTTATTTGCGAGAAATAGGGTGCTTCCACGTGTATCTGAGGGAGCGCTTCTTGCCATTCTGAACGCGGGGGCTTACGGTTTCTCAATGAGTAGTCAATATAATTCTAGGCTTCGCCCAGCTGAAGTCATAGTAAAAGACGGTTTTACGAGACTAGTTCGAGAAAAGGAGAGCCTTCAGGACCTACTAAAAGGACAGTTCTAGAAGGTTAAAGTCTTAGAGTTGGTTTACTCGATCTTTATGAACTGTGTCTTCGGTGCACCGCAGATAGAGCATTTATCAGGTGCTGTTTTCTCCACAGTGTTACCACAGACCTTACAGACGTAATAATCGACTTTCGGCACTTCTTTACCAGATTTCACCGCCTCTAGTGCTATCCTGTAGAGTCCTGCATGGATTTCTTCGACTTTGTTCGCGATGTCGAAGCTCCATTCAGCTTGCTTATTCTTCTCCTTTTTCGCAACCTCGATGAAGCTGGGGTACATCTGCTTGAACTCGTATGTCTCACCATTGATAGCTTCATCAAGGTTAGAGACTGTCATACCGATCTTCCCCGCTATTCGGAGGTGATTAAGGGCGTGAACCGTCTCAGCCTCTGCTGCAGCGCGGAATAGTTTCGCGACTTGATGTAGTTCCTCCTCGTCCGCTTTTTTTGCGAAGGCTAGGTATGTTCGGTTCGCCTGACTCTCGCCGGCGAAGGCAGCCATGAGTTTATCGATGGATTCAGTCATTGTAAGAACCTGATAATTAATCTGGGTTGCTCAAGATAAAACTTTTCGAATCTGCGTAAAATATTTTTTTAGAGGCTCCCAGTAGAAATCTATCCATCCTTTCCGGTAGTCCTTAGCCTGCTCATAAGGTACATCAGTATGATTCAGGGTCAATTGAGTTCCGCCCTTCACTTTCTTAAATACAATCTCTAGGTGTGATGGAGGGTTGTTACCAGGCCATTCGGTAGTTCTCCACTCCTGAACTATCTTCTTTCCCTTCTCCAGCTCAAGATTACGCCCAACGATGTACCCATCCCATGCTGTGAATTCTCCACCGACTCTCGCATCGATCTTAGCGGCGCTTCCTGTGAACTTAGCGTGTTTCTTCGAGTCCATATAAGCGTCGTAGACCTCGTCTGGTTCAGCTGAGATTACTACCTTCTGCTTTATTGTCGTCATCTAATAATCATTACATTCTTGAAATCAGTACGGATATACTTTTACCAAGCGCCATTGTTTTTTAACAGGCCTTTAGAGTGGAATTCATGTCATATAGTGGCTTTAAGTTAGCTCCTAACATTTAGCAGTAAGTTTATAGAGATCAACTGATATCTGTGATGGCTATTAGGGGCATAATTTAAGAGGTTCTCGTGTAGAAGGCGCAGTTATTGCGATTGACTCTGAAACGTTTAAAAGAAATAATTATCGGTTCTACGCTACCAACGAGGGCTTTCGGGGAGAGGCAGCTCGATAAGATACGGGCGCTTGCAGCTTTTTCACCGGATGCATTATCATCGATCGCGTACGCGAATCAGGAGATTTTCTTAGGACTCGTCGTCGCAGGAGCTGCAGGTCTTGCGATGTCATTCACAATTGGGGCGGTTATCGTTGGAATACTCGTTCTATTAACTCTCTCTTACCTTCAGACGCTTCAAGGTTATCCTTCAGGGGGAGGGTCCTGGATAGTCGCTCGCGAAAACTTGGGTAAACATGCAGGTCTTGTTGCTGCTGCGGCTCTCCTTATCGACTATCTTCTGGTGGCAGCTGTAAGTATTACCGCTGGTGTTGAGGCTATTGCATCTGCGTTTCCTGCGATTTTGCCACATCGCGTCTTCGCATCGCTTCTTATACTTATAATTATTACTATCATTAATCTTCGTGGAACACGTGAGGCTGGTACTGCGATGACGATTCCGGTTTACCTGTTCCTATTTACCTATCTACCTATGTTAGCTTACGGTGTTGTTCGAGCTTATCTGGAAGGCCCCGGTGACCTCGTTTCGGTCGCTCCGACAGCAATACAACCATTGACTTTAGTATTACTATTACATGCGTTTTCCACTGGCTGCACAGCCCTAACAGGAGTCGAAGCTATAAGCAATGGAGTTCCCGCATTTGAGGAGCCTAAGTGGAAAAATGCGAGCAAAACGATGATAGCAATGGCCTTTTTGATGGGGGTGCTCTTCATTGGAAGCATTGGGTTAACCCAATATCTCGCGGTGATACCTGGGCAGAACGAGACTATTCTTTCAGCGTTATCGCGTAGAATACTGGGGGATGGCCCCCTGTATGTTCTCATACAGGTATCTACGTTACTGATTCTTGCGGTAGCCGCTAACACGAGTTTCGCGGATTTTCCTCGCGTGACCGCTCTTCTCGCTTCCGAAAGTTTCATCGCCCGTCAGCTTTCGAATCTTGGGGATCGACTAGTTTTCGCGAATGGTATGTTGTTTCTCGCCACCGCCACTGCCCTATTAATATTAGTTTTTGAAGGTAATACTCATTCACTTATACCTCTTTTTGCGGTTGGCGCATTTCTAGCTTTTACCTTATCTCAATCGGGTATGGTCGTTCACTGGTGGCGTGCACGCGGGAAATTCTGGCAAGCGAAAGCGTTTGTAAACGGGTTAGGCGCCGTTATGACCGCCTCTGCATTGATAATTATTGGGGTTAGCAAATTCTTTGAAGGGGCATGGATAACTTTCCTGGTTATACCAGTAATTGTGTACATATTTCTAGCTATTCGTCAACACTACAAAGAATTTGATCTTCAGATGTCTTGGCTTAGCGTGGATCCTTTATATGAGTATGAAAGTATAATGTTGTTGCCGAGAGCAGTTATTCCTGTATCACATATAAATAGAGGCACCGTTGCTGCGGTAGCTCTAGCCAAGAGGGTGGCTCAAAATGTTATAGGTGTTCATGTTGAGGTCGCCGAAGGTAGTGGAAAAGAGCTTTTAGAGGAATGGAAACTTCTATGGCCAGGTATTCCTTTACACATAATTCTTACAGAATATAGGTCAGTTACTCATCCTTTGTTGAATTTCCTGGATGATTTGGATTCAGAATTCGATGGCGAGTCTACAGCTGTAGTTTTGCCAGCGTTTGTTCCAGCTGAATGGTGGCAGGCAGCTCTACATAATCAGACGACTTGGCAAATCAGGGAAGCAGTTATAGATGCAAATAAAAAGGCTGGTGTAGAGCGGATTGTAATTGAGGTTCCATTTCTATTAAAACGTTAAAATTATACTAGTGGATGGACTCTAGTATTAATACAGTAGTAGGAGAAAATTAATCATCGCCTATAAGGCTTTACAGATTTGATGTCGTTTGTTGTAATGTAATAAGTGAAGAGCCTCGGCGTCGTCGCAGAGCTTCAATGCATTGTTTGGGCAAGATTCTTCGCAGGCGGTTTCCCTTCCTATTTTAACTCTATGTGCGCATAGAGTACAACCGTTATTCATTACAGGAAAAAAGTCCATTAGCGTCTTTCCACTTAAAGTAGCCGGGCCAATCTGCTTCACTTCGATCCATTTGATTCCCTCTGGAACCTTATTCTCCTGCTTGCAGGCGATCTCACATGAGTAGCAGCCGATACAGCGGTCAAGGTTAACGAGCATATATTTTTTCAAGTCAGTTCACTCCAACTTTCACTACCCTGCACAGGAATGATCGGTTACCCGTTGAACCTGATATTGGGCAACCCTCCTCGTCGTCGGTGAGGACATTAACGCGGTCCCCACAAGCATAGGGCTGACCCCAACCCCACGTAACCATAACGACGCGAGGATCAACTTCCTCAGTGATCCTAGCGGCGACTTTGATTCGACCCCTCGGGGACTCAACGTAAACCTCATCTCCATTCCTTACTCCGAGCTCTTCGCATTTTAATGGGTGAATGTTAACGAAAGCGCCTTTATGGATCTCTCTGAGCCAGGGTAAGGTTCTGTATTGGGTGTGTGTATAGAGGCCGAGGTGAAGACCCACACTGCCAACAAGAGGATACTCTATAGCGATCTCGGGTTTACTGAGGGGGCTTTCCGCGGGCTCATTGTACACAGGAATAGGGTCAAACCCAGCTTTCTCTAATGTCTTTGACCAGAGCTCCACTTTGCCGGATGGCGTATTGAAGCCCGTCTTCTCGAAAGTATGGTAGATCTCCTCCGGTTGGAATCTCCGAATGTAACCGCCAGGATACATCCCAAGTTCGGCTACACTTAAACCGAGGGGGGCAAGCTCTTCGTTGAAGAGCTCCTCAGGACTTGTGAAATATTCGCCAAGCCCGAGCTTCTTAGCGAGCCCCCATATGAAATCATGGTCACTCCACGCCTCACCGAGAGGCTCAACAGCTTTCTCAATCATACCATAGAAGGCAGTATCCTTCGTCGGTGAGGGACCGGCGGGGGGGTTTGACACCAAGCAGTTTTGCTCAAGATATGTGGCAGCTGGAAGAACATAGTCAGCGATCTCTGCAACACTCGTCATAAAGAGCTCGTGAACCACGAGAAGACTGAGTTTACTTAAGGCCTTCATGGTCTTGTTAGCGTTGGAGGCGAGGGAACCAACCGCGCTCCCGTGGACGATCATCGCCTTCACAGGGTAAGGGTTCTCGGTGAGAATTGTGTCCACAACGTGGGGTGTACTGATCTGTCCGCTGAGATCGGTGTAGAGTGGGTTCCTAGAAATGGAAGAGGCGATTGGTGTTTTTTGTTTTAGAGATATGTCGGCGAGTCCGGAGCCTGGGCGGAAGATGTGACCCCCAGGGACTCCTAGGTTCCCAGTGACAACGCGAAGAATAGCTATTAGCCGGTCTGTTTGAACAACGTTTGTATGCTGATCGATCCCGTTGCCATCCTCCATCACCGCAGGTTTCGATGAGGCGTATAGCCTAGCGACTTCCCGAATCTTCTCAGAGTCTACCCATGTGATCTCCTCAGCCATTTCAGGCGAGTAGCTTTGGACATGCTTTTTGAGTTCTGGGAAACCTAATGTCCACCTATCAACAAAGACGTGGTCGTATAGCTCCTCGTTGATGATGACGTTGAGTAACGCTAGGGCGAGAGCGCCATCGCTACCCGGACGGAGCTGAAGCCAGATATCCGCCTTTGCCGCTAGTGGCGTCAGTAACGGGTCAATAACCACAAGTTTAGCTCCCCGGTCTTTAGCGTCCAGTATCTGGCGCCCGTAGTGGAGGACACTTGAGGCTGAGGGGTTATACCCCCATAAAACCATGAGACGGGTTTCATCGTAGTCAGCCTGAGGCATACCTCCGTAGGTGAGGGTATGAGCGAGTTGCCTGGGAATATGGCAGAGATGGCTGTGACCAGCCTCATTAGGTGACCCATAAGCGTTCATGAAGCGACGGATGTAACCCCAGACGTGCTGTACTGCTGCTCCATGGTGGTAAACGAGAGCCTCAGCACCGTACTCAGATTTGATTGAGTTAAGTCTGGAAGCGATCTCTTCAAGGGCTTGATTCCAGCTAATCACGCTCCATTTGCCTTCACCTCGCTCACCAACTCGCTTTAATGGGTATAGAACTCTCTTCGGATCGTACTCCAGCTGAACACCTGCGATGCCTTTACCGCAAATACCGCCTCCAGTGACAAAGTTTCCAGGTATCCCCTCAATCTTTGTAACCTTATCGTTTTCAACGAACGCCCTCACTGGGCAGTATCTACCGCACATACGGCAGATGGTGTCGACGCTCCTAACTGAATCCATATGAATATCGACTTGTTAGGGGTATTTCAAAGAGACCTTTCCGCGTAGATAATACGTTATGTGTGATGCGAAAGCCCTTTTTAGTAGATCGATAAACCGAGAATTGGTGTATAGTATGCGGGAGGTATCGTTTAGAGCGTATTATTCGAAGCGGGGAATCGATGCGCAGGCTACCTATAAGGCTGTGGAGGCTGTGAAGACTTGGGAGCGACATCTGAGGAGTAGCGGGAAAACAATCGGCTCTTCAAATGTGGAGGACTTGAAAACTTACATCTCCAAACTAATCTCGGAAGGTAAAAATACTGATGATCGCCTCCTCGCGATCTCCAGATATGTTTACTGGGTGAAGAAGAACGACCTGTTTGTGTATATGGCTGCAGTTCTCGGTGGAAGAGGCGTATACGAGAGCATCGGCGAAAAGCTTGATAAGGTCGCTGGGAAGAGTAAGCGGAACGAGGTCTTTGACGGCTTTGTTACACCGCCTCTTGGCTCCCCTCCTGAAACATATCCTTCATGCACCAAGGCTCTTCTTGACAGACTTAACGTCTCACTCCCATCAGAGATTATGAAAGAAGCCCTGGCGGGTAACCATCACAGGATCCCCTTAACTGCCTATACAGAGATGAAGAAACGTTACGATTCCGCGGAGACTATCGATGAGTTCCTTGTTGGTGAGCATGGTCGGCTTGTGGCTGAGCTTGAGGAGACCATGAAGTCTGGGAGGCTCTGGTATGAGCAGGAGATCACCCCTGAGGTTGTTGAGTTCGTCAGAAAAGATCAGAGGATCCAGAACGGGATACGTCAGGGGGATGTGATCATTAAAACTAAGATTCCGTTTGATCCGAAGCGTTGGCTCGAAGAAAAGGATCCGAAGATGAAGCGTTACTATGCTTGTCACTGCCAACTCGCGAGGAGTGCGATTCTTGAAGGCGCGGCGAAGCCTCTAAGTGATTTCTGCTACTGCAGCGCAGGGTACGAAAAGTATCCTTTGGAGGTTATGCTGGGTGTTCCGTTGAAGGTTGAGGTTCTGGAGAGTGTTCTGGCAGGTGATGATGTATGCAAATTCGCTGTAAAGATCCCTCATGAGAAGTTAAAATAGGAAGAGCTCTCATAGCTTGTTTAATGCTTTCTCGATTCTGTCTAAGGCTTCGGTGATGTTGGTTTTCGTTGTCGAGAAAACTATTCTGATGTTACCTTCGGCGCTTGGGCCAAAGTAGCTGAAATCTCGACCGTGACCTGGAACCACGCCCACCTTTCCCTCTTTCCGGAGGTAGCGCGTCATCTCTTCGCTGGTTCTGCCGAAGGATGAGATGTCTGGGAAGAGGACGTATGTCCCCTCAGGTTTTTGGCATATCACTCCAGGGATCTCTGTGAGCCTTGAGTATGCGTAGTCTCGAATCTCTTGAAGATGTGAGAGAAAAGCGTCAGCCCAGTACCATGCCTTAGTGTATGCCGCTAATCCTGCTGCTTGAGAGACGCCGTTTAGTGGGTAAAAGAATCCGGGCGTTGCCTTCTTGAGGCCCTGCATAACCTCAGGGTTTGTCGCGACTGCATAACCGAGATTAAGACCAGCTAGGCCAAAAGTCTTTGAGAATCCGTGAAGGGTTATCGTTCTAGCCGCAATCTCGTGGTTGAGAGTCGCGAGGCTTACAAACTCACGCTTATCGTAGACGATGTCGCTCCAAATCTCGTCACACATTACTATGAGGTTGTTGTCAACAGCAATTTCGGCGAGAGCTCTTAACTCATCTCTGCGGAGCACTCGACCAAGAGGATTATGAGGGTTACAGACGCAGAGAAGCCGGGTTTTTGGAGTGATGAGTTCCATAAGTCCTTCTATGTCTAGTTCTTGATACTCTTTATCGATTTGGCTATAGATTCGCTTGGCACCTGATTCATCTATGGCTCGCCCGAAGAGAAAGTCTACAGGGTCAAAGAGAATAGCTTCATCTCCGGGTTTGCAAGCGTAGCGGGCAACAAGCATCATCGCTTGAGCAACGCCGTTCGTCACCATCACATCGTCTGGGTGGCAATGGATCTTCTTTCGTGTCCTCACTGTATCGGCGATAACCTCTCTGAATGCGCGGTTTCCGTATGACTCCCCATAACTGAAGACTCCATCATGGCCAGCTGCGGATACGGCTTCCTGAATCTCGGGGGCGACTCTGAAGTCAGGATCGGCGGCGAAGAGAGGGATTACTCCTTCAGATAGGGCTGCCCATTTGGCTGGGGCGTGTTTCTTAATAAGTTCAAGAGGTAATGGCTCTTCGAAGAAGGGCAAATCGGATCAGGGCTTTGTATTCGCACGGCTCTTTAAAAAAGAACTAGTTTTTCGTCTTCAAGGCCTCGGAGATGGCTTTGAATCCTTGATGCTCTGAAGCCTGGATAGCTGCGTTGACATTTACTTCTCTAGGTTTCATTCCCCATAGCCGTTTGAAGTTATCTGAGTATATCTTCTCACAGGATGTTTTAGGTAGGCTGAGTCCGAGGTAAGGCTCCTTGTACCGTGTGAGAAGGTCATCGGCTTCAGCTGGTGTGTAGAATTCTTTGCTTGTTTCGATAAAGTTCCGTAGAAGCCAGAATCTTGAGAGGTGTTGTGGGAGGGTTGTGCTCATACCCAGATCTGTTCCCCAGAAGAAACGGTCATCATGCTTCCTGATTAATGTCCTCCAGTCGTCTCGACGACGAGAGATGTTGTACATGAGTTCAACTCCCAAGGATAAGTCGATGTTCGCGTTCGGATAGTCTTTTAGAAAGTCATCGAGTCGTTCCAGGTTCGGTGACATGAAGAGAAGGTGGCATAGCACTATCCTCAGCTTAGGGTGTGAGGCTAAGACATTTTCAATCTCTGTCCAGAGCTCTTCCATCCGAGGATAATCGGCTTTCCAGTAACCCCATCCCCGGATCTTCGCCCACTCAGGTGTAAGTTCTTCGTGCCAGAAATCCTCCACGTCGCCGATGTGGCAGAGAACTGGAAAGTGATCTGTTTCACAGCTCTCCCAGAACCCACTGTAGTATTTTGAGTCGAGGGGTGTATGTTTGCTACGTGTGACGGGTTTGGATCCCATCTCTCCAACACCATCGTAACCTAGGTTTATGAGGGACTGGATGTAGCTATGCCAGTCGACTTTGAAGCTAGTTGTTTCTCCAGTCCATGGAGCGTATCCTCCGGCATAGAATAATCCCGGATGCTTAACTTTCAGATGGAGTGCTGGGTGACCCAGTTTCCCAAAGGTGTACATCCCACTCAACCTTCCATGGTTGATGGCTTCAACTAGGGCTTCCTCTTGGCTCTTAAGGGCGGTCTCATCGATGATATTTTTAAGCATCCACATGTGCACATGGCAATCTATAACCTGAGCATCACTGAACTCTACGAAATCCATTCGTTATCGTCTATCTTATTGGGTTAAACCTTGAAAAAACTTGCCTCGTTTAGCTTTTTCGAAAAGCCTCATATCACTATTCGGAGTTACTATATTTCGATAATAGCTTGAAGCCTCCTGTTGAACGTCTCGGTTCATTTTATCTTGGCGCAAAATTTGATCTCTCTAAAGGAGCAGTAATTGAGGAGCCTATTAATTATGATGCTAGAGACCTCACAACCCACGCCGTTTGCTTCGGGATGACTGGCAGCGGGAAGACTGGTCTTTGTGTATGTCTCCTGGAGGAGGCAGCCCTCGATAAGATCCCGGCTATAATTATCGATCCGAAAGGAGATATCACTAACCTTCTGCTTCAGTTTCCTGATTTAGCTCCAAAGGATTTTGAGCCATGGGTTAATGTTGATGATGCTCGTCGAAAAGGAATGAGTATCCCTGAATACGCTTCCAGTGTCGCTGATACTTGGAGAACAGGGCTTGGATCATGGGGTATGAACTCGGAACGCATAGCTCAGCTTAAACAGTCTACGGAATACACTATTTTTACCCCCGGCTCGGAGGCGGGTGTACCCGTCAGCATACTCAGCAGTCTTGCTTCACCAAAAATTGATTTCAGTGTGGATGGTGAGGCTGCCCGCGACCGAATAGAGGGGGTTGTAGCCGCTTTAATAGATTTGATGGGGTTAAAGCTGGATCCAGCTACAAGTCCTGAGGGTATACTGCTCTCAAACATTTTCGAGTACTATTGGAGTAGAAACGAAGATATCACTCTAGAGAAACTGATCACATCCATCCAGAAGCCGCCTTTCACCAAACTCGGGGTCTTCGATATCGATGCTTTCTATCCGGCGAAGGATCGTTTCCAGTTAGCGATAAAGATGAACACTCTTCTGGCTTCACCAAGCTTCGCTAGTTGGCTTAAGGGTGAAGCTCTGGATGTCGATAAACTGCTCTTTAACGCTGAGGGTAAGCCGAGGCACAGCATATTCTATCTAGCCCATCTAAGCGACAATGAGAGAATGTTCTTCGTCACTCTGCTCCTTGAGAGTATTGTCACCTGGGTGAGGCGGCAGCAGGGAACTACAAGTCTTAGGGCGATCCTGTACTTCGATGAAGTATTCGGTTTTATGCCACCTGTGGCGGAGCCATCATCCAAGAAGCCTTTGATGACTTTGCTGAAACAGGCTCGGGCGTTTGGCCTGGGTGTGACTCTTGTCACCCAGAACCCGGTGGATATCGATTATAAAGGGTTAACGAACACTGGAACATGGTTTATTGGTAAGCTTCAGGCGGAGAGAGATAAAGCGAAGGTGATTGAAGGCCTTAAAGGCGCTATAATGCTTTCGGGAGTAGGCTCTGGAGATACCGATTATGATTTATTAATTAACAAATTATCGAGTAGGGTTTTCATATTGCATAACATCCATCAAGGTCCACCGGTTGTTTTTCAGTCTCGGTGGGCTATGAGTTACCTTAGGGGCCCGTTAGCGAAACCTCAGATCAGTGAATTGATGAAGCATAAACAAACCGTACAAAGCCTTATACCCCCAACACATAGTTCTCCACCTTCTCGCCAGGATGCTACGTCGAACTCACCCAGTATCGATGAAAAAATTACTCAGATCTATGTTACAGATAGAATAGGGGAGGGGTCATCCTTCAACCAAACTCAAGTGAATAGGGGAGGCACAGAGTATGTATATGAGCCGCGGTTGATGGCGAAGATCTCTACGGTGTATTATGATAAGAAGCTTGGAGTTGACCATCATAACTACGAATTATTATTTCTCTCACCCAACGATGAAGTTGAAGCTAGATGGGATCATGCCCAAAAACCTTCACCTGACAACATTCGGTACACGAGTTATCCCCAGGCTAAAGGTCTGTTCAAGTCTGTGCCGAAGCAAATTAATACTAACGAAAAAATTCAGCGTCTCGGACGATCTTTAGTTGATTACTTACTTATTAATTCTCGATTAAAGGTTCTGTCACATAAAGATCTCGGTGTTACCCAGCGGTCAGGTGAAGATGAAAGGGCTTTCACAATTCGTCTAAGAGATGCTGCCAGAGAGCGGAGAGATTCTCAGGTAAATACGATTCAGAAAGATTATGATGCTAAAATTGGTAAAATTGAGGATAAGATAAGTTCATTGGAGCGGAGCCTATCGAGTGACCAGGCAGAGTACGATGCCCGTAAACGTGAAGAGTATCTCGGGGTTGGTGAGACCGTTTTAGGGTTCTTCATTGGGCGTAAGAGAACAACAGGAATAACTTCGGCTTCCAGAAGAAATAGGCTGACTGAGAAAGCGAAAAACGATGTCAAAGAAACACAGGAGAAACTGAAGGACCTTAAGAAAGACATCAGCGAAATTGAGGCTGTGCTTAAACACGAGGTGGATAAGGTCACTCAAAAATGGGAAAATGTGGTACGCGAGACATCTGTTATTGAGTTAAAGCCGAATCGAGGAGATATTAAAATTGAGTTACTGGCTCTGGCGTGGGTGCCTGTTTAATAGAACCCATTTTTAGATTTCTTTAATTTTATTAGATATTTCTGTTAACTTTTCCTTTAGACAATCGGGACATAGAAGGTTCATATCATGGCCGTGTGGGTAACCTAATTCTAAGCCATGTTTCTCACATCTGAATAAATAGAAGGGGGTTTTCTCAGACCAACCCTCTATTAATACGTAATCGATAAACACATATCCCCAAATTTTTTGTGATATCTTCTGAACAAAGTTTAGACTATTTAGTATTTGATTAATTAATTCCGGTGTAATGTCGTCGAGTTTTATTGCGCGTGCACTGAGCTTTCCTTTAACGAAG
Source organism: Candidatus Bathyarchaeota archaeon (assembly GCA_041304325.1). Lineage (GTDB taxonomy): Archaea > Thermoproteota > Bathyarchaeia > TCS64 > TCS64 > UBA8941. Next base: position 11,582 of record JBFYNP010000071.1, on the reverse strand, counting down.
TTTTCCATTGTTTCGCAATCCTCTGGAGTCGACTAAATGATAATGTAACCTATAGTAATATATATTTCTTGGGTCGCTCTCACTTGTTGAGAGTTAATTAATTTGTTTTAATATATGTTAATATAATTATTTTTTTGTCGACTTTGACGCTATACTCGCGTGCTAGTAAACATTTTTTCCGGTTTATTTTAAGGCGTGTGTTCGACGGAAAGGTAACTGATATATATTATGAAAACGATAGGTCGTTTTGTATAATTGGGAGGATTAGTTACCTATGGGTTTCAGAAGTGAAGTGAATAAGGATCTTCTTTTACTTGAAAATATTATCAAATGTTTATTAAAGTTCGGTAAAGTATCGATAACGGACATTAGAGAGAAGACGATCTATATGTTTGATAGCAATGAGATTTCTTGGGCTTTAAAGAGGCTTAGGAAAATTGGGTTAGTTACCTATGATAATCGGGTTTGGTATCTAAATGAGAATATGCTGAAAACTCTGGGTTTACTTGCTTTTAAGGAAATCCTGAATTTCGCTTTAAAGAACGGCTCCTAAGAGTGACCTGTTAGTTTTTGGTTGGCGGATCACCTTTCTTAAGGATGGTTTGTGAGTATAATTCAATTAACAGTTTCTAGATGATTTTAAGTCTATTTTCGAGTGCTCTTCTGGAATGTATAAGAAAGAATCGGTGTTGAGGTAAAGATGGGTGTTTGATTATTGTTTTCTGGTTATAAGATATATGATGACTATTAGCATTGAAATGATTGTTGCTTCGACTGGGAAGCTGGGTATATTTTGCCTGATTGCGCTGCTGGTAAGAGCTGTAGTTGAAAGTTCACGCCAGAAGTGATGCTTCCTACTGTGACTGAGACACCCGTTTTTTGTTTGTCAACGTAGCCCGACCGTGTGACGCTTACGGTGTATGTGCCTGTTCCTAAGCCGTCAGGATCTCATAATAGCCGTCGCTGTCTGTTGTGTCGGATTTTGAGCCAGCTGTTCCGGATGCTGAAACTTGGGCTCCAGTAACTGGTTCATTTTTCATATCGATTACTCTGCCTTTTATAGTTCCTGAGGGTGTTGGAGGGGTTACTGTGAGAGTTGTGTTGATGTTCGATGTTTCTTGTCCCGCGGTGAAGGTGATATTTGGCACCATGTTAAAGTTCATACCTGACATAGCTCTAATTGTGTATGTTCCTGATCCTAGTCCAGAGTCTATGCGGTAATTACCGTTCACATCTGTTTGGGCGGTGCAAGCCTTCATCATTATCGCCCATAGCGTAAACAGTGATGCCTTTAAGAGGTTGACCCCCCACTGTGGATGTTATTTTCCCTGTGATTACTCCGGATTTAGCTAGAACTATGTTTATGTTTTTCGTTTCAACGCCCGCGGTCACTGAAATCGGGATGGCTTCTCTAGAGATGTAGCCTTTAGCGTTTGGTGTAGTTAGGTTGTATGTGCCTGTTTCTAGGTTTGTTATGATCTTGTAGTTACCGCTGCTGTCCGTTAAGCCGCGCGCGCGCGTGGTTGGGTTTTGTTGCTTTGATACTGTACATGAGGGGAACCGGGTCTCCGGGGAGCCTCCAGTAGCCTTCAGGATCCTTCACCATGAACTTGAATTGGTCCTGATCTACGCTGAATGGGTATTCACGTAGCCATTGGATTGTGAGGCCAGCGTTGATTAAGGCGTTGATTACGGTGCCAATGGGGTGAGCCCATCCGTACTCTTCGGTGTTCTTTAGCTTCAACCCCCCAGATGCATAGGCGTCGGGGTTGTCGTCGAAGTCAGGCTCATCCTTATGCCAGTACTCGTATTTGATGACGAGCTCTTTGGGGTGATCGTAGTCGAATATCCAAGGAAAGGGATGGAACTCGGCGATGAAGAATGTACCTCCAGGTTTTAGGTAGCTGGCGGCGATGCGTGCCCATTCTTCGATGTTGTTGAGCCAGTTAAGTGCGCCATAACTCGTGTAGACGATATCGTATTCTTTATCGAGTTGTTTAGGAAGATCATAGATGTTGCAGTTTATGAACTCGGCGCCGAGATTAGTCTTCTCGTTGATTATTCTTGCCAACTCTAGCGCTTTGTCACTGAAGTCGACTCCAGTCACTTTAGCTCCGAGGCGAGCCCAGCTGAAGGTATCTAAACCAAAGTAGCATTGCAGGTGAAGTAGTGTTTTATCTTTAACTTCGCCGAGGGCGTCTATTTCGATGCTGTGAAGAGTGTTTTTACCTTTCAGGAAGCCTTCGACGTCGTATCCTCCTGACTTTGTGTGGATCTCTACGAGTTCGTTCCATCGCCGCTTATTAGCCTCGAAATAGTGCTTCATAGACTCACAGAGGTTTTTCGGAATTTAAATAATTACAGGTTTTTACTCTTATTGACCTGTGCTGTGTAGTTGTCATGGCTGTGCGCTCCTATGGTAAACGCCTCCGCATGCTTCGTTTTCAAATCATTCAAACTTCATAAATAGTTTTTTGTATTCTATTATTCTAGAAAAGGAAGTAAAGCAATTTTTATCTTTCAATACTCACTTGCGCGTGTCATGGAAGAAAGTTTTGTTTTGATACTGAGAGATGTATTTGTCTTTTCACCATTTTTTGGTGATGTTTATTTAACTTCTTCCCAAGCGGTTCATCAGTGAGAGCACTAATCTGAGAACCGGTGCTATAGGTCCGGTGATGCCTACGATCTCACTTAGTATTTGGATATCAAGATGTTTAAGAATGCCACTAAAAGGGAGGGCTATGAAATATGTGGTGAAGAATAAAGCTCCACCAGCTAATAGACTGAACCAGCTGTCAAGGTGAAGTAGTGTAAGTGTCAAGTAGCTGATTATGAAAGCAGCTAAGGCGCAAAGATAGATGCGGGCTGAATCTCCTAGTTTGATCTTAAAGCCGGTACTTTTTCTCAGCCAGAAGAGCTGATAAAGTAGGCTAATGCGAGGAGCGATGATCATCGATGCGATTAATCCGACTATCTGGAACCGAGGTACGAGCATAAGGCTAAGCGGCACGCCAATGAGCAGCTGGATAACATTAGAGTTGAATATGACGCGCGATTCGCCTAATCCCAATATCAGATTACCCAGTGAGACTCCTCCAAGCCCTTCAAAGAGTTGGGTTATGAGAATCATGCTTAGATAGAGGGAGGCAAAGGGGTATCCATCTCCGTATATGATGTTCGTCATTGGTGATGAGATGAGAATAATGTAGGCGGTGATGGGTGTTACTACCATGTTGGTGTACTTCACGGCGTTTTGGAAGAGGGTTTCAAGCCCTGGGTCGAATCTACCCATTTTACTGAACAATGGAAACAATGTCAGGTTGATTGGCATTGTGAAAAAACTGATTAGAACCGTGAAATTCAAGGCTGCGCTGTAGTTGCCGATGAGCTCCGTGGATACGTTAGTAGCCATTAAAGTACTGTAGATCTGGCTTAGTCCACCGCTTACGATGCTACCTCCGTAGAGTGGCAAACCAAACATCAGAATATGTTTTAATGATTGGGAGAAACCTTCGGATTTGATTTTTGGATCAAATTTGACTCTGCGGAAGAATAAAAGTATGAATGTTATTCCGACAATTAGAAATGAGGCTGTGCTTGCTATGACTGGGCCATACGTACCGAAGCCGTACATTATGAGTGGAAATACGATTGAAACCCTTAGAATGGACCATAATATCTGCGATGCGGCGTGGAGGCTCATCAACTCAAACCCTACGAGGACCGCTTGTATAGAGGTCAGCAGTCCTTGTCCTAAGATCTGGATTGACGCTACCCTGATTAGAGGCTCTAAGTCGGGTCGCCTGAGCCAGACATTTGCCACAGGTTCAGCGAAGACGAATAGTGCTGCGCTTAGTATTAGAGCAACCGAGGCGGAAAAGACCAAGCCTGTTGAGATGAGTATACGAAGTTCAGCGGTACGTCCTTCTCTCCGGTACCTGCCACTAAACCGCATCAAAGCCGTCTTTACGCCGAGATCCTGAAGAAGTAAGGCGAGGTCAACCGGTATCATTGCGATAGCTACCTTGCCGTAAAGCTCAGAGCCGAGTAACCTGGCAACGAGTATTACGGTTAATGCGGAGACAACCGTTCCGACGACCTGCCCCACCATAAGGAAGAGACTACCCCGAGCTGACCCTTTCACCACAACTGACAGGTCCTCAGACAGTGCGCCTCACCTAATATCTAAACATACCATGCTATATGACAAATAAAGAAACCCCTAGATTTGATAATGAAACGACAATAAAATTAAATGAATTATGATGTAAATGAAACGTCAATAATAATCTAGAGAAAATGTGTGTATAATAGGAATTAACAATTGGTTAAAAACATTTCATATATAAAAATTACCTAAACTTCGTTCGCATGCGCGAATAGTCAGGATTCATTTATAGTAGTGGGTTGCAACTTTTTTTACGGCATCAACAACGAGATGCGCTTCCTCATTCGAAAGATATGGGTGCATTGGAAGACTAAGAATCCGCTTGGATAGATCTTCAGATACAGGACATGATTTTGGTTTTAAAAGTCGCTCTACAACCGGTTGTTTAGTCAAGGCTAAAGGATAGTGTATTCCACAATCGATATTTTCTGCTTGGAGAGCTTTCATGAATTCATCTCTTGTGCATTTGAATAAATTCAGGTTGAGATCGATGCTGAAGTAACTATAGCTATGGGTGCATTTTTTGGTAGTTTCTTGATGGTGTACTCCCTCAATCATTTTTAGGCCTTTAAATAGTATTTGAGCTAAGCTTTGCCGTTTTTTAATAAAATTGTCTAGTTGCTCAAGTTGATTTAATCCAATTGCTGAGGCGATGTCGGTTGTCCGATAATTTAACCCGAATATTATGTGATGGTATCGAGCATCGTCTCCATGGCTTCGTAGGAGGCAGCCAAGTCGATTCAGCTCAGGGTCATTTGTTGTTACCATTCCTCCTTCTCCAGTAGTCATCGATTTAGTGGGGTAGAAACTATAGCAGTTCAAACCATCAAAGGATCCTAAGTCTTTACCGTCGTATAGTGTACCGTGTGCTTGAGCGCAGTCATTTACTATGATAAGGTTATGATCTTTAGCGAGGTCATAGATGGCATCCATGTCAGCTGAATTTCCGAAGAGGTGAACTGGAGCTATTGCCTTTGTTTTAGATGTTATTTTTTCTTTTACATCTTCAATGTCGAGTAAATATGTTTCGGGGTAAACATCTGCGAGTACAGGTTTTGCGTTACTGAAGTGAACTGCGCTTATGGTTGCGATGAATGTGAATGCGGGGGCGATCACTTCATCTCCTGGTTGAAGACAGCTGAGGTATGCAACATGAAGTGCTGCTGTGCCGGTTGAAACTGTATAAGCATACTTTGACCCAACTTTTTCAGCAAATTCTTTCTCAAATTGCTTGGTGTATGGTCCCATGCGTACATATGCGGATTTGAGTATTTTGTCTATGTCTTCTGAATCTTTCTGTGAGAACGTTGGTTTAGCTAATGATATGGTTTTTGGAGCGACTGGTTTGCCTCCAAGAAGCGCTAGTTTATCCATGATGAATTAAAGATGTTAGTTGAAATAAAAATATGAGCCCATCTTAGATATGTATTTTTAATGTTATATGCGACATATATCTCTCTAATAAGTATCCATCTAAATTGATTTCGCGATAAATAAATAGGGGGTAGATAAATATTGAATAGAATCGGTGAATGAATGGAGATGAGTGTTGTGTCTGAACCTATACAATATGTTGGTCAAAATGTTAAACTTGGTAAAAATGTAAGAAAATGGCATTTTACCTATATCGGCGATAACACAGAGATTGGAGATGATACTAAAATCGGGAGTCTTGTACATATAGATTATAATGTTAAAATAGGTTGTCGATGTAAAATTGAGGGTTCAGTGTATATTCCTCCTCTTACTGTTATTGGGGATGATGTTTTTGTAGGTCCTGGAGTTATTTTTACGAATGATCCATATCCTATGTCGCCGAAGATGGTGGGTGTTACAATTAAAAATGGTGCCGTGATTTGTGCTGGTAGTATGCTGAAAGCTGGAGTTGTTGTTGGTGAAAGAGCGATAGTTGGTTTAGGATCTGTAATTACTAAAGATGTACAGTCTGAAATGGTTGTATTCGGTAATCCTGCAAGACCTCATTATACTCTTTCTGAATATCTGGAGAAGAAGAAGCGGTGGGAAGAGTAAACCTGTGATCAAAATAGGTCTTTTACTGCTTTTAGTTTGATAGTTTCACCAGTAGAGCTGGATTTCAAGGCTGCGATACAGATCTGGAGAGCTTTAAGTCCATCAGTGCCTGTAACTTCTGGGATAGTTTTATTCTGAATAGCTTCAGTAAAGCTTTTGAGTTCTTGGAAAAGTGGTTCTTTTGAAGTTAAGAAAGGTTGTATGATTTGGTTGTTATTCTCTATACTAATCTGTTGATTTGCATAATCGACGTTGATTATGCCTTCTGTGCAGGTTATTGTGCATGTTCTAATTCTTCGTGGAGTGAGCCAGTTAGTTTCTATGAATGCAGATCGATTATTTGAGTATGCTATGTTGATGTTAGCATAATCCTCGAAGTTATGAGCAATACTACCTGCAAAAGCTGAGACAGTTATAGGGTCGTCAATGAAAAGATGATTCACGATGTCTATGTCATGTATTGCTAGATCTTTTATTACACCTACATCGCCTATACGAAGAGGTCTACGGCTGACCCGTCGTGTATGTGCTAGGATTACTTCTCCCACTTCTTTTCTATTTACAAATTTATATGCTTCCTCTACAGCGGGATTGAATCTTTCTACTAATCCTACCGTTAATTGAGCGTGGTGTCTTTTTGCTGCATTGATAAGTGAAATTGCTTCTTCTAACGTGTTTGTCATTGGTTTTTCTACAAGGACGTGTTTTCCGCTTTTTATTGCAGCTAATGCTAGCTCTGCATGCGTTATTGTTGGGGTGCAAATGTTAACAACTTCAATATTAGGATCATCAATTACTTTGAATGGATCGGTATGAAACTGTACTCCGTATTTTGTACCGATCTCCTTAGCTGTATTTAGGTTCAAATCTGATACAGCAGCGAGACTCGTGTTTTGAAGTTCTGTGTAAACTCGCGCATGGTTACGACCCCATGAACCGCAACCTATTACGGCAACTTTTAGTTTTTCCATTTGTATACACGATCCTTAGATGTCTCTTTAATTCACTTTTAAGGTATTAAATGTCTTGTGTAATCATAACATGTATTTTCAGTACATCGCTTTTTCTACTTATTTATGTGGTAGGCCAACTCCGAGAAAAGTAAAACCAGCTTCATTAAATTTATCAGGATTTAATGTATTTCTACCATCAACAATTATTGGTGTACTTAAAACTCCTTTAAGATATTCTGGTGTGAGCTTACGGTATTCGTCATGACGTGTTACTATAACTAGACAATCTGCTCCTGTAATTGCTTCATTAAGATTTCTAGTGACTTTGAAATCTTCGTACTCGCTTACATATGGGTCATGAATTGTGAGATCTGTGCATTCATCTTTTAGAGAACAGTATAGTGGTTCTGTTGGTGTATCTCTTGTATCATCACTATTTTCGAGAAAAGCTAAGCCCAGAATGGTTACTCGTGAATCTCTAAGTTTTTTTTGTCTGGTGTTTAGAGCTTCAATTAATAATTTTTTCATATGTTTAGGCATTGAGTCGTTAAGGAAGCGGCTTTCAGTTATTATTGTTGGATTAAATTTGAATGAACCATAAGCATCAAGACCGTATTTTAAAAGCCAACTATCTTTTGGAAGGCAATGACCACCAACTCCCGCACCTGGGGTGTGCATGTTACGGTATGGATTTGCTGATGGGTTACTAGGATCATTAGGGAGATTGTTTACAAAACGTCGGATGTCGTGGACGTTTATTCCAAGACTTTCACAAATCAAGGCGATCTCATTAGCAAAGGCGATATTAACATCACGATATGCATTCTCAGTAACTTTGCTGACCTCTGCTGTAAGGGTGTCTGTAGCAAGAACATCGACTTTTACTATATTTTTATAAAGATCAACGCCTCTCTGGGCGCATTGAGGTGTATACCCCCCAACAATTCGGGGATACATGGTTAGGTTGTGAAGGAGGCGTCCAACCATTACTCGTTCATAACTGAATGTTAGGTTGAACTCCTTTCCAGCTAACAATCCACTGTGCTGTTCAAGAATCGGCTTAGCTAGAAATTTGGTTGTTCCTGGCGCGACTGTCGATTCTAAGCTGACGAGGGTTCCAGGTTTAAGATTATTTCCAATATCAGCTAGTACCTGTCGAAGAGATTCGTAGCGAGGGATATGGTTTTCATCAACAGGAGTTTGGACAGCGATGAGGATTGCATCAGCTTTTCTATACTGTGCTGTGTCGTCGGTGACGCGAAAAGTACCTTTATCATGTATTCTTTTTATTAATTCTGGGAAGCCGGGTTCATCAGCCTCAATTATGCTTCGCCCTTCATTTAGGGCATCAATCTTCCAGCCACTGCGCGGACTTCGTCTCTGAATCCCTACCACATTGAAACCTGGAACGTCCGCAAATAGGGCAGCAACTGGTGTACCCACGTAGCCCATCCCGACTACAATAATATTCATAAATGATTTTTAACGTGTACACAAATAAAGCATATGGATTATACGTGCGATTTAGGAGTATGGATATTATTATTCCGTATTGATATCTATATTTTTTACTATTTTTATGATTAATGATGTCAATATTCACATTTAAATATCATATTTCTAGAAGCCAAAACCTGAATATATTATCCAAGTCACGCACGTGCTTATGCCCTTCAAAACCGAGACTCTGGTGAAAATGTTCCACATACCACTTATGCGTGCGACTTAAAAATAGACTTATTTTATGAATTTAATTAAAACACCTCATTAATGTAAGCAAATTATATTTTTTCGTATTTGCATATATTTATTGAGCTTTGTCAGAGTACAAACGTAAAATTTATTAGTCGATCTCTTCCTGAGATTGGACAATGAGAATAACAGCTCCTTATCAAGAAATTATTAGAAAGCTTCTAACCGAGCAAAGAAAACCAATGACGCTTAGGGAAATAACTAACAATTGTAGCCTTACTTATCATCAAGTAACAAGTGGTCTGCTTGCCTTAACAAACAAAGGTCTAGTAAAACGGGTACAAACGGGTTTATATGAAGCAACTGAGGACGCAATGCATCTAGATTTATCGCCTGATGCTCAGATTGAATATTTAAAAAATAGGGTAGAACAACTAGAAAATCACATTTTATTACTCCTAGGAAATACTACTAATCAATTTAATATTAAAAAAAATAGATATCTTTCTGAATATCAAAAGAGATAAAGTTTTTTAATAGAAAATAACACATAAACATTATACTTTTATCATAATATTTGTTACAGTACCCGCGCGATTGGCTATTTAGAAACAGAAATGGTAAAACGCCTTTCTTAATTGAAGAAAAATAGAGTGTAAAATATGCACTTGACTATTTCAATTTAGATTTTGTAACCCGAAATATAATCAACTTTTGGGATTGGAGTAATGTGAAAATGGTGTATCTTAGACACTTGTATCTAAATCAGTGAATATCTGAATAACCAAGAGTGCGTTTTATCCAATATTACCGCTCCACAATGCTATTTATAAAAAAACTAGAGTATTTGTGCGTTCAAAGTTGAGAATCAGCCTAAAAAGGCGTGCTATTACAGAAATTGCAGTTTTAGGTACGCTCTCTGTACTCGTAATTTTTCTCAGCACAGGATTAATTTTGAATAGTGGGTTATTGATAAATGAAACTATTACAGTGAGTACAAATTTTTCACTAACAATTCAGGATCCAGTGGGTAATGGTTCAACAAACCCTGATGTTGGCATATATTCCTTTGCCCATAACTCTACGATACTAGTAACAGCTACCTCAGAAAATGGATCACAGTTCGATCACTGGCTTCTCAACGGTTCAATAATAGCCACCGACAACCCCCTCTCAATAACAATGGATAAAAGTCTTACTCTGAATGCTTTTTTCACTCCGACACCGCGTAGATTAACGATCAGAACTACGGGATCAGGAGTAACTACACCTATGACCGGTGACTACCTCAATGATCCAAAAATTCCTATTCAGGTCACAGCAATACCTGAGCTAGGTTGGAGACTCGATCATTGGGTACTAGACGGCATCTCCGTAGGTAGTGTAGAGAAGTATACAGTTGATGCAGGGTCCGACCATATTTTAAACGCCGTATTCACTCAATTAAAATATAAATTAAATATCAAAGTTACAGGCCAAGGATACGTTTCAAAAACCCCCAATTTAACGACATACCCATATGATGAAACCGTTCAACTGGTCGCTATAACTCCGCCTGGATGGGTATTCAAAGAATGGAGCGGGGATACCTCTGGAAATCTCAATTCAACAAAAGTGACCCTAAAAGAAGACAAATATGTTGAGGCCATATTCACTGCAACTTCGTCTATGTCAAAAAATTACACTACATTAACTGTAGAGACTCCAGATGGTTCAGGTTCAACTAATTTCATTGTGGGAAACCATTTTTATAAGCAAGATACCGAGGTTCTGATTGAAGCAACTCCATTTTATAACTGGCAGTTTAGTTATTGGGTTATTGATAATTCACTTGCAGGTTCGGTAACTCCATTATCACTAACAATGGATGCCGACCACAAAGTAAAACCAGTATTCGTTATGGATAACTCTTCAGATATTAATAAAACACTGATTGTGTCTACGGTGGGTCAGGGGTCAGTTGTTAAGAGCCCGAGCCAGGATTCATATCCATATGGTTCAGCAGTTCAGCTGACAGCGACTCCTGCGGCTGGCTGGCAGTTCGCCGGCTGGAGCGGAGATGTGTTTGGCACTGCTAACCCCCTCACGGTAACTATGAGTGGTAACAAGGCGGTGACCGCCACGTTCACTCAACTCACATACGCGTTGACGGTGTCTACGGTGGGTCAGGGGTCAGTTGTTAAGAGCCCGAACCAGGATTCATATCCATATGGTTCAGCAGTTCAGCTGACAGCGACTCCCCCGACTGGATGGGTATTCCTTGGATGGAGTAACGATTTGACGGGAGTAACTAACCCTGGATCTATTACCATTACTAAAAATACAACGATTACAGCGGTTTTTGTCGAGAGTTCGTATAGTCTTGCAGTAATAGCTAGCCCAGTAGATGGAGGTACTGTGACGCTCGATAAGTCACCACCATTCAACTTTAATGATGTTATCACATTGACTGTATCTCCGAATCTCGGCTACGTATTCTCATCGTGGTCTGGAGATGGCTTTGGAACAGGAACTACAAGAACAGTCACTATGAGTGGTAACAAGGCGGTGACCGCCACGTTCACTCAACTCACATACGCGTTGACGGTGTCTACGGTAGGTCAGGGGTCAGTTGTTAAGAGCCCGAGCCAGGATTCATATCCATATGGTTCAGCAGTTCAGCTGACAGCGACTCCCCCGACTGGATGGCAGTTCGCCGGCTGGAGTGGTGGTCTCACCGGATCCGTGAACCCTGC
>JBFYNP010000070.1:0-10474 GCA_041304325.1 Candidatus Bathyarchaeota archaeon | reverse complement strand
TTTCGCCTAAGATCTCCGAAGTCGAAGGGTTCACAGGGATTATTGTGAAACCCTGATCCTTCAGATAAGTTGCCACACGGTTACTATCCTTTGAAGGATCCTGAGAAAGCCCAACGACCGTAATAACTCTGAACCTTTTCAGAATCTCCTCTATGAACACAAGGTCATATAGGTGCGGTTGATTATTCAAAGTTTTCTAGAAAAAGAAAGATAGTTAAATGATGCTTCCCAATTCAACGTATGAACGGACTTAAAGCTTGGATTATCCCGGTATTAATAGCAGTTGTTGGGATAGCGGCTATTTTATGGGGGCTCGATTACGTTATACCTGACTTGGGCATATCGAAACATGGTATTCCTTTGATTTGGGGTGTGAACACAACCATTACGATAGCTGGTCCGGTTGACATATGGAGCGTAGATATTACGGCGCTCCTGATTGACTTAATGGTATGGTTCTCGTTGATTTTAGTGAGCACCTATATATCCCGAGATATCCTTGGTTGATGGCTCGAATGCCTTAAAATGTGATACCCCCTGTTTCAGGTGGTGACGAATTGAACGCCTCAAAGGCAACGCTTGAGATGCTGAAAAACTATGAAGTGGATCATGTTTTCGGCCTCCCTGGCGAGACCACCCTCCCCTTCTATAAGGAGTGGATGAATTTTCCTGAAGTTAGACATGTGATGATGCGTGATGAACGCAGCGCTGTCTTTGCAGCTGACGCTTACGCACGTTTCACGTTCAAACCTGGTGTCTGCGAGGGACCTAGCGTAGGGGCTACGCACATGCTTCCTGGAGTTGCTGAGGCATTTAAAGCGTCCATCCCAATGGTCATTTTCACGAGTGATATACCTCTTCATTACGAGAAGCGAAATATGCTAACGGGGATAGATCAGACTGCCTTATTCTCAGGGGTCACCAAGGAATCGCTCACAGTTACCGAGGCATCCGAGATTCCGAACATTATTCGCCGAGCATTCAGGCTCGCTACAACAGGGAAGCCAGGTCCGGTTCATATTCGGTTCCCAAGTGATAGACAGGGAGAAGAAATCGGTTCTCCTAAACTCCACGCGCAGCGGGACTTTACCATATGTCCTGGGCATCGACCAGTCGCTGACCTTGACAAGATCGGTGCAGCGCTAAAGATCCTTGGCTCCGCGGAACGCCCAGTGATAATATGTGGCCAGGGAGTCCTTACTAGTCAGGCATGGGGTGAGGTTCAGGAGCTCGCTGAGCTTTACGCGGTACCTGTTGGAACTACTATCAACGGTAAGGGGGCGTTCCCGGAGAACCACCCCCTCAGTTTAGGAGTCACAGGTGCTCGAGGGGGTACGACTCTCAGTAACAGAGTCCTATCTGAAGCCGACGCCATCTTTTACATTGGATGTAGTACTGACTCCGCTGGAACAGACAGCTGGAGTCTTCCCCCTCTCGATACTAAAGCTCGAGTTATCCATCTGGACATATCTGAAGCGGATGTGGGAAACGTCTATTTAACTGAGGTAATCCTAATCGGGGATGCGAAAGCCACGCTTTTAGTTATGATCCAGTCGTCGAAGCTAATGAAGAAACAATATGCCGATCATCCGCGGATTAAGGCCCTCATCAAGGATTTCGAAGAATACCAAAATTACGTTTCTGAGCAATCAACTTCAGCTGAGACACCGATTCACCCCCTTCGGTTCATCAAGGAGTTGAGCGCAACTCTCCCAAAGGATTTTGCAATGGTGCTCGACGTGGGTAGCCCTGGAATTTATACTAGCACATATTTCAAATCCAAACAGGCAGGACGTTATTTTGCCTACAATTACGCGATGGGTAGCCTTGGATATGCCATTCCAGCAAGCATCGGCGCTAGGTTTGCGCGACCCAACGCTTGCATCGCTGCACTAATAGGGGATGGAAGTTTTGGTTTTACTGCGGGGGAGCTTGAAACCGTCAGCCGTGTTGGAGGTTCGAACCACCTTATCCTGTTTAACAATAATAGTTATGGATGGATACGTGCAGAGTGGCAGCTCAGTTATGGTAAAGAGTATGTCGACTGGGCTACAAATTTCAAGCCTGTAGACTACATGAAGATCGCTGACGGATTTGGTTTGAACTCCAGCCGCGTAGAGAAACCAGAGCAGCTTGCACCTATTTTGCGCGAAGCTTTCAAGAGCAAGGAGCCGACGTTTACAGAGATTATTTTTAAACCTGAGGATAAACTCATTCCGCCTGTGCCATCCTGGATTAAGAAGGCAGAAAAACAGGGGCTCCCACACATCGGTTGATTGATTGACCTAAGAAGTAAAAAATAAAGGGATACAAACACCGATCTATCTATGAAATTAGAAAATAAAAACATGTTACGAGAAAGTTCAAAACTCGTCTCGTGGTCCAATACTGCTATGTCTATGCATTTCCCCGTCACTCCTGCAACCATTCTGCTTGATAAAAAAGGAATCACATATGGAAAGCACATCTATGATTATCTTCGAAAAGGTGCTGAGGTTGCCGCAGAGCAACTTAACGTAAATAGCCACATTATGATCAAAACGCTCGTTATGCAGAAGGAAGATGGAGAGCCTTTGATTATGCTTATGCATGGTGATAAAGAAGTTAGCCTTAAGGAGCTGGCCCGCCAAATAGGTGCTAAATCGGTACAGCCTTGTAACCTGGAAGATGCTCAGCGTTATTCAGGTTATTTGGTTGGTGGCATTAGCCCTTTTGGAGTCAAAAAGCATATGCCTTTTTACATTGAAGAAGAGTTACTATCTTTTCCGCAGATCTGGATTAACGGAGGGCAACGGGGATTCATTATCGATATGCCTTCAGACTCTCTGGTTAAATTACTCAATCCTAAACCCGTTAAAGTTTCCCGATAGAGAAAATCAAGTTTGATTGAATCAATTTTAGACCGATTGACTTCAATTAAACGAAATAAGTAAGCGAATTTTTAGTAAATAAAACGAAGGTTTGATAAATGCATAGATTTGCGTTAAACGAGATGATTATGGCTGACATCTATATTCGTAATGGCTTTCTGCTAACAATGCAGGGAGACGGCTTAGGAACTATCGAAGATGGCGCAGTTGCTATCGAGGGCTCAAGGATCGTTGCGGTCGGTAAGACGAAAGATCTGGATTTGATCTATAAGGATTCAGATCGAATTATCGATGCTAAAGGTAAAGCGGTTCTTCCCGGTTTTGTGGATGTTCATATTCATACATCTGGGACGTTGACTCGAGGTGAAGGCCAGGATGTACCTGAGATAGAGTGGATGCTCAAGACGATGGGGCCTTTCGGTAAGTACATCAAGCCAGAGCATAGTGTTGCGGGTAGCAGGCTTGGAGTTCTTGAGGGTTTGAAAAGTGGGGTAACAACTTTCGGTGAGATCGGAGGTAATATGATCCCTGTTACCGAGAAAGTCTTCATTCCATTCGGCGTCCGTGCAACCGTAGCAAACACCATCAATGAGATTGGCCCGGAAAGCCGCCCAGACGCTAACAAGCCTTACATATACTTCTCCGATATTGGTGAGCAAAAACTAAAGGAAGCAATTGACCTCTACTCAAAGTACGATAAGAAAGGGGATGGAAGGATCAATGTTATTTTCGCTCCCCACGGAGCTGACTTCTTAAGTAAAGAGTTACTTTTCCGCGTTAAGGAGGAGGCGAGTACTCGAGGTAAGCTAAGTCACATGCATGTAGCACAGGGTGGTCGGGAAGCGATCCAGATCAAGCTTCGTTATGGTACGAGCACAATTAGATGGCTTGACAGCATAGGTTACCTTGACGATAAACTCATCGCCGCTCACTGTCACTTCAGCACCGATGAAGAAGTAGAGATCCTAGCTAAACGAGGCGTCCGTTACGCCAGCTGCCCCGCCAGCATAGGAATTATAGACGGCATTGTTCCACCCCTCGCATTGTTCATTCAGAAAGGTGGTTTGTACGCTGGACTCGGATCTGACCAAGCAGCAGGCAGTACAGGCCATAACATGCTTCTCCAGGTCAAGGTTGCAGCCCTCCTAAACAAAGTTCGTCACCAGGACCCGAGTGTTCTGCCCGCCTGGAAGACTTTGAGAATCGCCACAATTGAGGGCGCCCACACAATCGGGCTTGGAGACCAGGTGGGAAGCATAGAAAAAGGAAAGAAGGCGGACATAATAATCATCGATTTAAAGCGTCCCCACCTTACACCAATCCTCAAAACCCCTGCGAGGAACGTAGCAACTAACATTGTCTACTATGCGCGAGGTGATGAGATCGAGACCGTCCTCTGTAACGGTAAACTCATCGTAGAGAACTACAAATGCACATCTATGGATGAGGATGCAATCATGAATTCAGCTCAGAAAGCATCTGAAGAGATCTGCTCAGCCGGAGCCGAGGATTGGCTAGCCGCCGATAGCGTTCTGGCTAAAGCAGTTAAGAAAGGGCTGATTTGACTGGTTTAGCCTCTCGCGCTATTTTTTCCGGAAAATCTCATGGAAATGAGGTCAATATTTTTACGTTAAAAACCTATTGACGCTTGTTGTGGATGTGGAGTTGTCTTCGAAAGCATTTCTCCTAGTAGGTTTTTCCCTAGATCAGTTAACTCTATAATTCTCCATTTTAAAATACCTAGGTACTGGAGAGACCTCCTTACCCCTCGCGGGAGTGCTTTTGATGGTTTTGCTCCCTGTTGGTATACCATAAGCTCGTCTTTGTACATGTAGATTAGGTTCCTACGAGAGAGATCATCGAACTCTTCTACCTGCTTTAGTGAATAATTTTTGACCGGTGTACTTTTGGATAGTTCTTCTGGGAATTTTAAGAAATACGCTTTGTCTTTTGATAATCTGATCAAACCTAAGTTTTGGAGGCTTGCAATGCTCTTTTCGCCACATTGTTTGTAGTGCCAATTGCCTTTTAGTTCTTCAATCGGCATACCATCCGAATTGGCTTCAAGTAATCGAAGAACTTTAACCTGTACTGGGCCGAGCACCTAATCTACTCCCTGAATGATATATTGATAAATTAACCCTTAAACATAAACCTCTCTATTTTTTATCATTTAAACGCGATATTTTAAAGAAAATGTATGTATTGAAATCTTATTTGTTCATCCATAGGAAAACTGTGAGTAACGAATCCATAATGCGAAGTTCGCATATTTATTTCTAAATATGTTTTCTCAAGAGCAAATCCAGCTGATTTCTACCCATAGCTCCTACAACTCTATCTACAGGTTGCCCTCCTTTGAATACGATCAGTGTAGGAATACTGGAAACCCTGAAGCGCTGCGAGTATACAGGATTCTGGTCGACGTTTAATTTTCCGAAATCAAAACTGTTTGCGTAATCCTTCGCAGCTGCTTCTATAATAGGAGACATCATGCGGCATGGCCCACACCACTCCGCCCAGAAGTCTACTAGTACAGGCTTGGTCAAATTACTTACTGCTTCATTGAAGTTAGAGTCTGTTAGTGTCGCGATCTCCCCTGGCTGGAAAAAACGGGGCTTCGATATCTCCTTAAGCAGATGATCCATTTTTTTCTTTCTGAGATCCTCTAGCTCTTTATCAGACGACATTCTACATCTCTGATTGTATCCGAGGAATAAATACTGGATGCCTAAGTTGAGTTTATAATGTTAAGGTGCTACGCTTTGTTTATGGAGCATAATAAAAGTAGTAAGAGAAATTTCTACTCCGACGAGGAGCTTGACGATATTGCGTCATCTCTTGATTTCGTCACTACTATACCTGTAAACGTTGAGATTGAAGCAGAGCACAGAGTGTTCGATGTAACCGAAGTTGAGGCGTTGCTTCGGAGCTCAAAATACATTTTTTTAAACGACTGCGGCTGCCGAGTGAGGTATAACAACTGCGACAATCCCCTGGACACATGCATCGCTGTAAACGTCGGCCTCGACTATCCGGAGAGGGGTGAAGGAATAAACTCTCGTAGGGTAACTGTTGAGGAAGCTCTTGATGTGCTCCGCCGCAGCCATGAAGCAGGGCTCGTCCATATGGCGTACGTTGGGAAGGGGGAGGAAAAACCTCAACTTATCTGTAGCTGCTGCCCATGCTGCTGCCACACCCTAGGCGGTTTGTTACACTATGGGATCTCAGCACAGGTATTAACCTCAAAGCTTATAGCTGAAGATGAAGCTCAGAAATGCATATCCTGTGGTAAATGTGTTGAACGGTGCGTCTTCGGAGCCCGAACCATGGTTGATGGCGCCTTGATCTACGATGAGTCAAGGTGCTTCGGATGCGGTTTATGCGTCTCCAAGTGCCCAACAAACGCAATTAAGCTGGTGAAACGTCAAAAGATATAGTTGGGCGCCTAAATACCCTTATGCTCCAGCCGGTTTTTCTATTCCATATGAATATTATCGATGAAGTTGAGCTGCTGATTAAGTTGCATCTTGAGAAGAAACCTAAGATGGGAGTATTCGATGTTTACAAGTTGCTTTATCAGGGTGTTTTCGGTGTTGGCCATATTCTCTCGGAAGGGGCGCAAAATTATCTGCTGAAAGAGGCTTCAGAGTTAAAGGATATTGAGGTGGAGGAGCCTTTCACGGAGCCAGTTTCACCTGATGGAGAGATGGTTCGTGTTAACCTTCGACCTTTTCTTAAGAAAGGGTATCCGTTAAAGAAGCTCTTCGACGCGATGCTGGCCTCGAATGTGGAAGGAGACTCGGTTGTGTTTCTTGAAAGATGGGATGCTTTCGTAATGCTTGTTAGAAATCGAGTGCTTGAATTCAACCAGAATGCAATAGATGAATTAAACGAGAAGGTTAATCGAAATAAACCTCAGCCGATGCACCACTCCAGCGAGTACAGGGAAGCTTACCATCCCTCTTATAGGGTTGTTAAGAATAGAGTTCTAATCGATATGGGCCTAAGTGAAGTTAAATCCCTGTAAATCCTAACTAGCAAGATACTGATTGTTGGAAAAGGCAACAACGCAGGCTTTGAAATGGATCGAGGAGAATAAGTTTCTCCTCATAGAGGCTTCTGACAAGGTTTGGGAGTTTTCAGAGCTCGGGTTCTTAGAGTTTCAGTCGATGAAGCTCCTCTCCAGCATGTTGGAGAAGGAGGGTTTCCAGGTGGAACGTGGGGTTGCAGGCTTACCCACAGCTTTCGTTGCGTCATGGGGATCAGGGAAGCCTGTTATCGGTGTAATGGGAGAGTATGATGCACTTCTTGGTGTGAGCCAGAAGAAGACCCCGGTGAAGGAGCCGTTAAACATTAATGGGGTGGGGCATGGGTGTGGTCATAATATTCATGGCGTATCAGGGCTTGGTGGTTCCCTAGCTGTCAAGACAGTGATGGGTAAAGCGGGAATTAAGGGGACGGTTAGATTCTATGGGTGCCCTGCTGAAGAGAGTGGAAGTGGTAAGGTCTGGATGGTCCGTGCTGGTGTATTCAATGGAGTCGACGCTGTCCTTAGTCACCATCCAGGTGCAATGAACTATGGTGGGTTAGCTAGTAGCCTAGCCAATAACTCGGTTAAATTCCATTTCTACGGAAAAACGAGTCACGCAGCAGCTAGCCCAGAGCAAGGCAGATCGGCTCTTGACGCGGTTGAACTCATGAATATTGGTGTTAATTATCTTCGAGAACACGTGGTTCAAGACGCTCGCATGCACTACGTCATAGAGTCCGGTGGAGGGCAACCTAACGTTGTTCCAGATTACGCTAGAAGCTGGTACCTTATCAGGGCTCCAGAGAGGGACCAGGTTGACAACATCTATGTTAGGATCCTCAAGATAGCGGAAGGAGCTAGCCTTATGACTGAAACTAAGATGAGGGTTGAATTCCTTAAAGCAGTTTACAACAAGCTCCCGAGCAGAGCATTAAGCGAGATGATTACAGCGAATATGAGAACGATTGGAGCACCCGAGTACACGGAAGAGGAGCTCGTCTTCGCCGCGAAGCTAGCGGAGAGCATCACCCCCGAAGCGAAGCGCGAAACCCTCCGCAAGTCGAAGAGACCCGAATGGGAGAGTCTTCAAAGCGTCTTAATGGACCGTAGTTTCCCAGATGCTTGGGATGAGGGAGAAGTGAGTCACGGCTCAACTGATGTCAGTGATGTGAGTTGGATAGCGCCGACGATGGAGTTCAGCACAGCTACCTGGCCTCTCGGCACCCCTGGTCATAGTTGGATGAACACAGCTTGTAGTGGTACACCTCTAGGACACAAGAGCCTCATATTTGCGAGTAAAGTCATTGCGGCGACTGCTCTCGATCTCTTTACGAAACCAGAGTACCTTAATGCGGCGTGGAGTGAACATAAAAATAGAACCCGAGGAAAAACTTATAGTAGTCCACTTCCACCGGAGGCGAAGCCTCCCCTTGATATGTGGGAGAAAAAGAACTAGATCTTGATTGCGTCTCCCGGCTTTAGTATCTGGACTTTCACATTTGAGGCTGATTCAACCTTCATCTTCAATTCGTTTGGGTTGGTATCCCAGATATGCATGGGTAAGGCGATCTTAGGCTGGACAGCGAGTACCGCTTCGGCGGCTTCCTCGTTATCCATCGTGTATGTTCCGCCACTGGGAACGAGCAGTACATCGATGCCTCGAATTTCTTTCATCTCAGGTATGAAGTCGCTATCTCCCGTATGGTAGATTGTTTTTCCTTCGGCTTTAACGAGGTAGCCTACGCCTAGGCCCTTCGGGTGAAAAGGTTGACCTGGGCTTCGGAACCGTTTATTGTTGTATGCCTCCACAGCCTCAATCTCAACGCGACCTACCTTGAGTTTGTCACCGGGTTTAAGACTGGTAACTGAACCTCCGTATTTTTCAGCACAATCTCTAGGAGCAATTATCACCGTATCTGAAGTGATAGCGCTTTTAACTTTCTCAGGTTTGCAGTGGTCCTGATGTGAGTGAGTGGAGGCGATGATCCTAGCTTTCTCCGTATACTCTCCCTCGTAGGGGTCCAAGTAGATTACAGTCTCGCCGGTCTTTATCATCCAGCTCGCATGCCCAAGCCATTTGATCTCCATAAAGGTCACTTAGAACTCAGAGTCGATGCAGTTTAAGTATCTTGCTCTATAGGTCTCGATCATCGGAAAACGATGGTAACGATAAATTTTCCACGGTAACTTAACGCTCTAACTCTTGGGCTTCGTCTCGTAGGAGGTAAAGAAAAGAAGACCTAAACCGAATCGGAGAACTCCTCCAACAATTAGACCTATGCCTATTCCTTCGTAACCCAAGCCAGTGAGATAAGTTTGGGCGAGGGCACCTGTTGTATATGATCCTATAAAGGTTGAGACGCCGACAGCGGTCATACTCATGGCGAGGTAGGTAGCTCGAAGCCTCTGTGGAGCCAAGTCAAGGATGTATGTAGATTGCCCGCTTAGCCAAGAAGCAAGAGCTACTCCTATGAAGGCTTCGACTGCGACGATCTGAAGCCAATCCGTTGCGAAAGCGTAGACAAAGCAGCTGGAAGCAGTAGCAACCCTGCTAAAAATTATTACTGGGCGTCTCCCAAATCGGTCCATGACTCGACCTATCAGTCTTTGACTGAGCATATTGCACGCAAGATTCGCCACCGCGGAGAGGGCGATCTGCCATACAGTCATGTGGAGCTTTCCCACGGTGATGAAGGAGAAGAATGGCATCGCCACCGCGGCTCCGATGCCGAAGATGAAGCTCAAAGTAAGGAAACGCATAAGCCGGACGTCCCTGAACAGGAGGCCTAATTCAAATCCAGCTCTTTCCTTTCTTGGAGGATTCTCCTTAGTGTATCCCACAAGTATGGCAGATACGAGGCTTGCGGCTGAGGCGATTGTGAGAAGAAGGTTGAAAGAGGTCTTTGTCATGGGACCAGTCTGGGTGAATGTTACAATGAAGGCTATGATCATGGCTGCAAAGCCTCCGGCTTGAGCAACGCTGTTAATACGAGTAATTACGGTTCCACGCTTTGTGCTTCCCGAATAATCTCCAAGTAGACTTCCCCATGAAGGAATCACCATGGAAGTGCATATACTCGTTGCTATGATTAGTGGAAGGAGCCATCCAGGTGCGTTGACGAAAACCATCGCGGCCAGCGTTACGCTGCTGAGGAGACGTCCCCCCGCTATCACGCGCCTCTTACCAAAAGTATCCGCTAATCCTCCGAATAGAACCTGGGGGAGGTTAAGGCCGAGTTGCCTTCCGCCATTGATAAGTCCTGATTCAGCAACGGTTGCTCCAGCCGCTACAACGATGGCTCCAGTGAATCTGTCAATTATTGTGTCGGAGACGGATTGGCTTACTCCGGTCAGGAGGAGAGTTGATGTGGTTTCAAGTTGGTCCTCATCTCCCGACATAGAATCAATTGATGTGAACTGACTTTATTTGAAGCTATGGATTTAGAAAACCACGTGAAGCTCTTTGATTTTAGATACCTTTTAAATTATCATTAGCTCATCTTAAGGCGAGCGGGGGTTCCCGAGTGGCCAAAGGGGTCAGGCTTAGGACCTGATGGTTAGTCCTCCGCGG
>JBFYNP010000069.1:0-7729 GCA_041304325.1 Candidatus Bathyarchaeota archaeon | reverse complement strand
CCGGCAACTAATATTACGAAGTAAACGAATATCTTGAATACACTAAAGGTGTACCTTACTCGGTTAGTTTCCTTCCCGTGTTTCCCAAAACTCATAAACCCATTGAAAGCACTTAGCGTTAAAATACTTACGAATGCGCGAGTTTTGGATCCATGTTCTTCTCGAGACTCGCCGTGCTCCTATGTTAAACGTTTTCAGCAGCTCTAGCGTCCGGGCAGTATCCTTCATTTCCGCGCGCATGGTTAGTTCCTTTGGGAGTTACAGGTAAGGTATCTGAAGATATGGATACTTTAGAGTGGATTATACAACAAACTGACACATCTCCCAGTCATGGTGCTCCATTTGTCTGTGACTTGTTAAAGGTGTGTGGTTATATTGAATTTGGATTTGCTTTGAATCCTTATTCTAAAAAAAATGAATCAAGCTATTAAGTGGGTATTAGAATAGTTATGAAATGTGGCGAATTTTTTATTGCTAAAATATTTTGAAATAAACATTAAAAAAGGGGATGCGGGTGACATCTCCACTTGTCTTAGGTACGAATCCCACCGGGCCCGCCATATAAAATCCCAAGCTATTTTCATAGCAGCCTTATTCTGAATCCACAGGCACGATCTTTGCAATAATTTAAATTCTATGCGATTCATATACTGTGAAAATTACTGGAGAGTTTTTTTGGCAAAAAATGAAAGCTTCTGGAGTTTCTTCCAAGGAAACGTCCGAGTTCTAGTAACCTCTAGAGCCATATGGAGTCTAACCATGAGTGTCCCCGGACCCTTCCTCACTCTCTACATGATTGCCCTAGGGGCTACTCCCATAGAAATTGGTCTCGTAAGCGCCTTAACCGTCGTCGGGGGAATGATCGTGGAACCTCTAGGAGGATACCTCGCCGATCGAAAAGGCAGAGTCCAACTTGTCAGCCTCTTCTCCTTTGGCTACGCCTTCGTATTCCCCATATATGCACTGGCACCTGATTGGAGATGGCTCGGACTTGCCCAAATACTACAGCAAATAATGTTTTTCTACTCACCTGGTCTTAACGCGATCCTCGCTGACTCGCTACCCCCCGGCACACGAGGAAGAGGATACGCATTGGAGCGGACCTTCCCCGCCGCACTCGCGGTAGCTGCACCCTACATAGGGGGAGTTCTTATCGCCTTCTACGGAACAGGAGATGCAGCCCTCATATCAGCGATGCGTGTAGCTTACTGGATCGCTTTCTTTGGAGGATTACTCGGTGCATGGATTCGACGCTACCTTAAGGAGACCATTACCAAAGACACGCCTTCCCTATTGAAGATGGGAATCCTGGGAATAGTTAAGGAATCTTACGGAGGCATAATTGAGACTGTTCGCTGGTTACCCTCCAACTTCAGGCCAATCGTTTATGTCCAGGTTATCCAATCAACATTCATTGCGATGGCTGCGCCTTTCTGGGTTCTTTATGCTAAACAGGTCCTTAATATAACCGCTCCAGAATGGGGGGTTATGATGCTTATCGCCGGTGTTGGAGGTATATTGCTAATCATTCCAATAGGGGCATTAGTTGACAGGATCGGCGCTAAGAAGGTTATCATATTATCGATGATCCTATCTCCGATTAGCGTTGGAATCTTCATTCTCGCCAAGGAGTTCTGGACCGCTACTTTAGCGCTTGTACTGCTAACGATTTCCAATACAATGGTCACTCCATCTTTCGCTGCAATAATCGCTGATATCATCTCAAGAGAGCGGAGAGGTAGAGTTTATGCTCTTATAGGTGAGAATGGTATACAGGTTTCTACTTCACGGCTTCAAGGTGGAGGTGTTCTTCTCATCGCCCCTGCGGCATTAGGCTCAATGTTAGGTGGCTATCTTTATGAGTGGACTCCACTATCACCGTTTATTATAATGCTTGCATCCTTGATTGTAGCTCTCGGCTATACTTACTTTAAGGTTCACGAGCCCGAGAAAGCTGCTCATTAACCATCTTAAAATACTTAAAAATTTCTTTTCTCTTACTTTAGCGCTCATCATGATTTTTTTGTTAAGCGTATTAAATTTCGGGTTTCTCAGGTTCACTTACTAATACAAGAACCAGGATTCCGATCATTAACATAGTAACTGATAAAATGATCCAAGGCAACGAGTCACTGAAACTATAAAGATAGCCGCTTACAAGCGTTCCAGAAGTTTGAAATAGTTTTCCGAATATACTGCTAGCGAAGGCTCCTCTTAAAAGGTGTAAACCTCCTCCGCCTACCAACGCCATAGCTCTACCCCTTATGCTTCGAGGAGTAATATCCGCGAACAGGCTCCTTAAAGATGAGTTAAGAAATGCGTCAAGTACTGCTGATAGAACCGCTATTAATGCGACTTGGTAGAAGGTGGTGGCTCCGAGGAAAGAGAATACCAGAGCCGCCCCAGCGATACATGAGATCCCTATCACCAGTTTTTTGGGTACGCGATCTACTAAGCGGCCGATTGGTATACCTATAATTACCCCAACGATTCCAGTTATCATCATTATCGTTGCCCACTCCTGCAAGCTTAACCCAACCACCTGCGTTACCCTGACCACCCAGAAGGCACTGGTTAGAGAAGCCGAAAAGATTAGTATGGCAACGAGGATCGATAATATCCAGAGTTCACGAGTTATTTTCGATAATATTCCGAAGGAGCCGAGATAAGCATCCTTGAAAAGCTTGATGATTCCCCTAAGCGTTAGGTCAAGTTTGTTAGGATTTGTAATGGTCTCTTTCAACGCTTTCAATCGGTAAACTGCGATACCTGAGGCGATGAAGAAGGAGGTGAAGAATAATCCCCTCATCGCTGTTCTCATTCCGAAGAATCCGATGAGCCAAGCGCCGATCACAGGTGAAAGTAATCCAAAAGCGTTGGGTATAGATTCCAAAGCTGCGTAGCTTACTCCCCTCTCGTTTGGTGGGATCGAGTCAGCCATGAGTGCTTGAATTGCTGGCCAGTATAGTGTCGTCAAGTTCTGTAGGAATAACCCCAGTGCGAGCCATTGCCATGACTCGCCAAACCCTGTTATCAGGAAAGCTATGGCATAGACGAAGGTCATATACCCGATCAGCTTGATGCGACCCTGATAATCAGCGATATAGCCGCCGAGAGGGTATAGGAGCATGCTTCCAAAGCTAGCACCTGACATGATCAGTCCTATCGTCTCGTAGCTTCCGCCTAGCTCTAAAACATAGAGTGATAGGAAAGGCCAGATTATATCTACGCTTGACCTCCAGATGCACTCACAAACAGTCATCACGAGCACGTTTCCACGAAGGAACCCAAACCAGCGCGGCATACTATGACCTACTAGATCCACGAAAAGGCTGTTATGAGTATTTAAAACCAGTATCTTCACAACCAGCAAGGTTGAGATGCAATCAAGAAGGATCAGATGACTGATCTATCAATTCTAGCTGGAGAGAGATTTTCTAATATCATGTTTTCCTATATATCACGCACGAGCAGTATCCAAGACAAAAGAGAATACTAGATTATCCGTTCAGGAGAAAAAATGGTGAATTATTTAGAAAAAAAATTGCTGCACCCATAATTTTATGAGAACGACTTTTTTCTTGTTAACGCATTTTTGGTCAGGATTTTGAAGTAGATAAAGTATATTAAAGCCATGAATATGGCAGCCGTGAAGCATATTTGTATAAAGTTTTCAATTGTGAAAAAGGGGATAGGGTTTCCTGCATAGCGTACATAGCGTGTCCATATGGAAGGGTGGAACTCGTTGTCGGCGTAATCCTTTGCTTCCACGACGTACTGTAAAACTAATTCTTTGTTAACGTTTAGGTAGTGAGTAGAATTATGTTTAAATAAACGACTGCGATTAATCTTCCGTTTGGGTCTCTTCCCCCCTTCTGATCTGTATCTAGGTAGACTGTTTTACCGTTAATCAGGCTGGTTAACATATCTGTTGCCTTTTGGTAACCTGCTTCGTTTATCTCTGGTGCATCTATGTTTGCGAGTCGTACTCTATCGTTTGGGATGTGGAAGGTATCCCCATCCACTACCGATGACACCTGTATAGTTAGGTTAATCTCCCAACCCTGCACGGTGACGGGTACGGTTGCTTGAGAAATGATGAGTAATAGAATAAAGCCAATCGTACTATTATTCATCTAATTACAGGAATAGTTTCTATCTGAATAAATGTTGTGAACATGCTCAACTTTCTCACTGAGAGACAAAGCTTCAACATTTCTTTTTATTGGGATAAGTTCGGGTTTACCATTAATGTAGTAAAAAATGATAGATTCAACTTTTCAACGGGGTATCACCGAAGTATTCAAACAGTTCGCTTAAGTAAAAGTGAATTACTGAAGGTAACATGCTATCTGATATACATCATTTGAATCGTCGGATATATAGTGCCAGATATTAGTCTTTAAGCATCCTTCAGTAAACTATCCACCTTCTCATTAAAATAGGAGCGCGCATTAGAAAGCCCTTAATCTCTGTATTACTATCAAACGTTTAACCTTTTGAGGTATGCAAAGTTTGGCGTCAACCCCCGATAATGAGTGGGCGTGTATTCCACCCGAGGAGGTGCTCCGTCTACTAGGCACAAATATTGATGGTCTCAGTGAGAAGGAGGCAGAGCGTCGCCTTCAAGAGTATGGACCGAATAAACTAAAAGAAAAGCCTTCCAAGTCTCCTCTAACCTTATTCCTTGAGCAATTCAAAAGCATCCTCGTTGTGATACTGCTCATAGCGGCCGGTGTATCCGCGTATCTCGCGATTTTAGAGGGTGAACCCCTCATGGATTCATACGTGATCCTTGTAATTCTCGTGCTTAACGCGGTTCTTGGCTTCGTACAAGAGTATCGAGCAGAGAAAGCGGTTGAAGCCCTCAAGAATATGATTAATCCTAGAAGCCTTGCCGTGCGAAATGGAGAAGATCGAAGCATCGACTCTGCACTGCTGGTGCCCGGTGATATAATTAAGCTGGAGGCGGGGGATCGGATTCCCGCGGACCTCCGAGTTATCGAATCATATAACCTTATGTCTGATGAAGCCGTTTTAACGGGTGAGAGTTTTCCCGTAGTAAAATCCTCAGAAGCAGTTTCTGAGGAGCGGAATGAGAAGACTTGTCTGCTTTTCATGGGTACAGTTTTGACTTCAGGTCGGGCTATCGCTGTTGTCACTCGAACTGGAATGAATACAGTCTTCGGGAATATTGCGGATATGGTTCAGTCAACTCCTGACGAGGAGCCTCCGATTAACAGGAAAGTGGAAGTGCTCGGGAGGCAGCTGGGGGCGATCAGTGTCGCCTTATGTATCCTAGTTTTCATAATGGGGTTCTGGATCTACAATCTCCCGCTTGAGCAGACTCTTCTCACCTCTATCAGCCTCGCAGTTTCAGCTATACCCGAAGGACTTCCCGCAGTCCTCACAATCACGATGGCGCTGGGAGTCGCAGCCATGGCGAGACAGAAGGCTATAGTAAAAAAACTCGCAAGTGTAGAAACTCTTGGCAGTACCACGGTGATCTGCAGCGACAAAACGGGGACAATAACCAAGAACGAGATGACCGTTCGTCGCATCAACCTCCTCTACAGGCATATCGAAGTAACCGGATCAGGTTATGAGCCGATGGGAGAATATCTGCAGGAAAAACGTAGAGTCCAAGCCGCTGATGATTCTTTATTGGAGTTGGCCCTGCGTATTGGTGTACAATGCAACAGCTCCAACTTGATCAGGGAGAATGACAAATGGGTTATCTATGGAGACCCAACCGAAGGCGCATTGACCGTAGCTGGTGCTAAAGCTAATCTCAAACGCATGAATGATGAGAACCACAAGCTCTTGACCGAGTATTCATTTGACTCTATTAGGAAACGAATGAGTGTGGTCTATAGGCTCACCGATGGAAGTCTCCGATCCTATGTAAAAGGTGCTCCAGAGGAACTCCTTCGAGACTGCAGTACGCTCCGGGATGAAAGCGAGGTCCGTTCAATCAAACAGATGGATCGGGATTACATATCCTCATCCATGAAGCAAATGGCTGAAGAAGCCCTCAGAGTTATCGGTTTAGCCTACCGAGACTACCCAGCAGATTCTCCTGTGCCCCCGATAGAGGAAGCAGAGAGAGGGATGACGTTCGTAGGACTCGCAGGTATAATCGATCCACCTCGCGAGGAAGCTAAAGAAGCAATCACGGTAGCTATACGTGCGGGGATCCGTCCTGTCATGCTCACGGGTGACCACGTACTCACTGCAAAAGCCATCGCGAAGCAGGTTGGAATACTTGATCATGAGACCGCTAACAGTGTTTTAGTAGGAGACTATATCGACGAGCTCTCAGAAGAGCAACTCGATTCAATCGTAGATGAGATCAGAGTATGCGCACGGGTTAGCCCCCAACACAAGACCCGGATTGCGCTAGCTCTGAAGAAGAAAGGGCACATCGTCGCTATGACAGGCGATGGAGTAAATGACGCTCCTGCCCTTAAAGCCGCTGACATAGGCATCGCTATGGGGATCAAAGGAACTGATGTTACGAAAGAAGCCGCAACGATGATTCTTGAGGACGACAACT
The DNA here is from genome assembly GCA_041304325.1 of Candidatus Bathyarchaeota archaeon. Lineage (GTDB taxonomy): Archaea > Thermoproteota > Bathyarchaeia > TCS64 > TCS64 > UBA8941. The sequence goes on along the minus strand of JBFYNP010000069.1, from coordinate 1,173 downwards.
TCGCCACAATAGTCAAAGCTGTGGAAGGAGGTCGTAGGATCTACAGTAACATCACCAAGTATGTTCGCCTAATGTTATGCGCTAATTTTGATGAGTTCCTTCTAATCTTAGCCACTATTAGCCTTGGGTTACCTGTACCATTTATACCCATTCAAGTGTTATGGATTAACCTCGTGACTGATGGGTTGCCTGCGGTAGCTCTTAGTAACGATCCAGGAGAGAAAGGTTTGATGGATCGATCTCCAAGAGATCCTAGGGAGGGTCTGTTGGACCGATTCTGGGTTTTCATCGCGTTCGCATCGCTTGTAGCTTTCGTTGCTGATTTTATCCCCTTCTACCTTGTTTTAGGGTGGACAGGGGATCTGTCGGTTGCACGAAGCGTATGTGTTACTAGTATTGTGCTCTTTGAACTTGCGTTGACATTTCAGGTGCGGAGCGAGACACTGCACATATTCAGTCAAGGTTGGGAGGCTTTGACCAGCAACCCCTCCTTGCTAATTGCTGTAGTTGCTTCTTTGTTACTTCAGATGGGAGCTCTCTATTTTCCTCCATTAAGCGGGGTACTGAAAATGGTGCCCCTAAGCTTGGAGCAGCTAGGCCTCACATTTGCTGCAGCTGGTTCCGCTCTATTGGTTGTGCCAAGGTTTTTCATTAAACCTCAAAAAGTAAGAAGGATCTGACTGTGTATACAATAACCGTGTTTTTGTAAACAGCAGACACATTATCTAGCTTTTAATGTGACGCTGAAGACCGAACTAAAACTGAAAACACTCCGTTTTCTTTTTTCAGTTTAACTTATAATCAGATTATGTGGGAACAACGAGTAAACTTTTTACTTAGCATAACCTAATAGTTCTATGAAACAACATGACCCAAAAGAAGGAAATCTATCTTTGTGATATCTGTGGAAATAAGGTTCAGGTACTTGAGGCGGGTGGCGGGCAACTCGTTTGCTGTGGTCAACCGATGAAGAAAGTAAACAACTGATTTTGCGGCTTCCCTAAACTCCTTAAATCATTTTTTAGTTTTCTTTGTACTGTTAGCTTGTTGATTTTTTTATCCTAGTAGTTTTACTGTTCGAATCAAAGACTCCTTAACCCGACCAAACAACTCCTCACTCTCCACACCCAACGCATCAACCGTATTCAACTGAACACCAGCCAAACCCCGAAG